>DASRXY010000061.1:0-33537 GCA_035654035.1 Sphingobium sp.
CGGCGAACGCCGCCGTCATCTGGATCGCCAATGCGGCGCTGGCCGCGCTCACCGGTTTTGCGGTGGGGCTGGCGGTGACGGGCGGTGTCCACCTCGTCCAGACGGCACGCGGCAAGGGGCACTGAGGGGAGAGCGGACCGATCCGTCTTTCCTCTCTACACCTGTTTGGTGCTTTAGGCGCGTGGAGCGCCCTTCCCCGCGCGCTGAAGAACAACGCGATTAAAGTAACCTCGTGCTCCCGCATAGGCAGGCGTCCAGAGCCCAGCCGCAGTCCGCGCTGCCCTGGGCTCCTGCCTGCGCAGGAGCACGAGGGATATTCTTCGCGTTAGCTCAGTCCACATCGTCGGGCAGGCAACCGAAGCCGGGTTTGAACGTCGCCTTGCGCCGCGCCAGCAGCGGCACCCAGCCTTCCACCGCGCGTGCGTCCTGATCGTCGGTGAGGCGGACGAGCCCCATGCCTTCCAGTCCCTTGAAGTCGCCCTTGCAGCTTTCCAGCGAACGTCCATCGATATAGCGGCAGCCACAGGCGATGCGCGCGCCAAAACCCGTCGCGACCTGGGCCCGCTGCTGCCAGCGCGGCCAGTGCACCGCGAGGTAGAGAATCGCGAGCATCGCCAGCGCAGCAAGCGCCCAGCGCTGCCACCCCTTCGCCAGAAATCCGCGCTTCGCCATCGCCGTTCCACTTTACCCGCGCGGCGTGATAGGGCGAGCGACAATGAAGATCAAAAGTCTTTCCCTGGCCGTGGCAGGCGGCGCAGCGCTGCTGGTGCTGGGTGGCCACGCCCTGTCGCGCGATGAGGCACCCGGCGCGGCCGATTATGCCCTTTTGCGCCACGACGCAGCCATCACACCCCAAGCGCTGCGAGCCGCCATCGATCCCCTCTTCGACGATACCGCCACACCCGCCATCGGTGAGACGCGGGCGCTGCTGGTGCTGCATGACGGCAAGTTGATCGCGGAACGTTATGCGCCAGGCTTCGGGCCGCAGACGCGCATGCTGAGCTGGTCGCTCGCCAAGACAGTGACGGGGCTGCTGGTGGGCATCATGGTCGGTGACGGTCGGCTGGCGCTGGATGACCCCGCGCCGGTCGCCGCGTGGCGACAGCCGGGCGATCCGCGCGCCGCGATCACGCTGCGCCACCTCATGCAGATGCGCGCGGGCCTTGCCCATGTCGAATTGGGCCAGCCGCGCGAGAAGGCGGACGCGTTGCGCATGCTTGTGGGCTCCGGTGCGGCGGACCAGGCCGGCTATGCACAGGCCAAGCCGCTCGTCCATACGCCGGGTGCACGCTTCAACTACAGCAGCGCCACCAGCACGATCCTCTCCGCCATCGTCACCGACCTGCTGACGCCGAGCCGCGATCCGGCGGTGCGGCGCGAGGCCATGGCGCAGTTCATGAAGGCGCGGCTCATCGAACCCGTGGGGCTCACCAGCCTGTTCGCCGAATATGACGCCGCCGGTACGATGCTGGGCGGCACCATGCTGCACATGACTGCACGCGATTACGCCAAGATCGGCGAGTTGCTGCGCAATCGCGGGCGCGCCGGTGGAGTGCAACTCGTGCCGGAGCGCTGGATTGCCTTTATGACCAGCCCCTCGCCCGCCAATCCGGCTTATGGCGGCCAGCTCTGGCTTAATCGCGTCGGCCGCCCCAACGACCTCTTCCCCGGCGAGGCACCGGCCAGCCTGTTCGGCGCGGTCGGTTATGGCGGCCAGTATATCCTCGTTTCGCCCGAGCAGCGACTTACCATCGTGCGGCTGGGTCTCACCAGCGAGGCGGACGTGCCAGCCCTGCGCCATGCGCTCGCGCGGCTGGTGCGAGCCATGCCGGCGCGCTGAACGGAATTCGCGGCGTCGCCTGCAGCGGCGTCGCGGCGCTTCTTGCTTATCTCTCTTCTGCTCGCAGTGCAGCGAGCACTTCCTGCGCGGGCAGTTCGGCAAGCGGATCGTCACTATCGACCTGACCTGCCGGATCGGGATGGATAAACACTTCCAGCCCCGGAAATTCCGCCTGGAGCCGTGCTTCCATCGCTTCCATCACATCATGGACCTGCGCAATGGTCATGGCCGGATCGACCCAGATGTGGAACTGCACGAAGTCATCCGATCCGCTGGTACGGGTGCGCAGGTCGTGAATACCCCGCAACTCCGGGTGACGGGCGGCGACGGTTAGGAACTGCTCGCGCTTCTCCAGCGGCCACTCACGGTCCATGAGCTGGTCGATGGCATGGCTGGCCGTGGACCACGCACTCCAGCCCAGCCACAGGCCAATGGCAAGGCCGAACAGCGCGTCGACGCCATGCCAATGCAGATAGACATCCAGCACCAGCGCCAGGATGACGGAGCCATTGAGGGCAAGGTCGCTCTTATAGTGGAGATTATCCGCCCGAATCGCGACCGAGCGCGTCTGGCGGATGACATGGGCCTGATAGGCGAGGAGCGCGAGCGTGAACCCAATTGCGATCAGCGAGACGGCAATGCCATATTCCGCACCGGTCGGCTCCGCTCCGCCGCCGAAGCGGCCAATTGACCGAGCGACGATGCCGAAGGCGGCGATGCTGATGAGCCCCACTTGGAAAAGCGCAGCCAGCGCCTCGGCCTTGCCATGGCCGAAGCGGTGAGAAAAGTCGGCCGGCCGAGCGGCAATACGTACGGCAAAGAGCGTCACCAGGCTGGCAACGAGATCGAGCCCGGTGTCGGCGAGCGACCCTAGCATGGCGACGGACCCTGTGCGCCAGGCCGCATAGCTCTTGAGCAGACCAAGGAGTAGCGCGACTCCGGTGCTGGCCAGCGCCGCGCGACTGGTGAGCACGCCGGGAAGGACGGGCGGCTCCGGCGCGGGCGTGGCCGCACTCACGGATAGAGCATGGCCGAGCGCCAGCCGCCGACACCGTCGGCCTCGTAGCGGGTGCGCTCATGCAGGCGATATGGGCGGTCCAGCCAGAATTCGATGGCGCGCGGCGTCACGCGGAAGCCCGACCAGTGGGGCGGGCGCGGCACGGCCTGCCCCTCGTAGCGGGCCGCAACCTCGGCAAAGCGAGCCTCGAAAGTGGCGCGGTCAGGCAGCGGGCGCGACTGGTCGCTGGCCCAGGCACCGAGCTGCGAATCGCGCGAGCGAGTCGCGAAATAGGCGTCCGCCGTTGCGGCATCGACGGGGCTGGCGGTGCCCTCGATGCGGATCTGGCGGCGCAGCGACTTCCAGTGGAAGAGCAGCGCGACATTGGGATTGGCGAGAATGTCGCCGGCCTTGCGACCCTCGAAATTAGTGTAGAAGACAAAACCCTCCGGCCCATGGCCCTTGAGCAGCACCATGCGGACCGAAGGCCGGCCCTGTGCATCCGCCGTGGCGAGCGCCATGGCATTGGCGTCATTGGGTTCGCTCGCCCGCGCCTCCCGATACCAGGCCTCGAACAGCGCGAAGGGGTCGTCCGTCGTGGTGGTCACTGCGGGCGTGGCGGCGAGAGGAAGCGGCTCGGTCATGGCGCATTCCCTACGCCGCACGCGCGACTCTGTCGAGCAGGCGGCACGCGACCTACTTGCGGCGAGCCCCCCGAATTGCCAGATGAATGGGAGCGCGCGGCCGGCGCCCGCGCAGGCAAGCGGAACGGATGGTACGAAGACTTCATGGCTGATCCCTATTCGACACTGGGCGTCGCGCGCGGCGCGGACGAGGCGGCGATCAAGTCCGCCTATCGCAAGCTCGCCAAACAGCTCCACCCCGACCGCAACAAGGACAATCCCAAGGCCGCCGAGCGCTTCGCCGAGGTGACGCGCGCCTATGACCTGCTCTCGGACAAGGACAAGCGCGCCAAGTTCGACCGCGGCGAGATCGACGCGGACGGCAATCCCACGCATCCCTTCGGCTTCGGCGGCCCCGGCGGGGGCGGGCATACCTATACGCGCAGCGGCGGTGGCGCGGGCCCGAGCGATTTCGACTTCGGCAATGGCGGTGCGGACTTCGGCGATATTTTCGAGGGGTTGTTCGGCGGCGGGCGGCGCGGCGGCGGCTTTCAGGGCTTCGGCGGTCGGAGCGCACCGCCCCAGCGCGGCGCCAATGTGAGCTACCGGCTGGCGGTTTCCTTCATCGACGCCGCCACCTTGGCGCCCCAGCGCATCACGCTGGCGGACGGCAAAACCATCGATCTCAAGCTCCCCCCTGGGGTAGACAGCGGCACGCAGATGAAGCTCGCCGGCAAGGGCCAGCCCGGCCCCGGTGGCGCCGGCGATGCGCTCGTCACCATCGAGGTGGGCACGCACCCCTTCTACACGCGCGACGGCGACAATGTGCGGCTTGATCTGCCGGTAAGCCTTGTCGAGGCGGTGCAGGGCGCCAAGATCAAGGTGCCGACCGTGGACGGCCCGGTGATGCTCGCTATTCCCGCCGGTGCACGCTCGGGCCAGACACTGCGTCTCAAGGGCAAGGGCTTCTCGAAAAAGAGCGGCGGCCGGGGCGACCAGCTCGTTACGCTACAGATCGACATTCCCGCCAACGATGCGGCGCTGCGGCGCTTTGCCGAGGAGTGGAGCGACGATCGGCCGATTCGCGCCGCGCTGGGTGTCTGAGGGCGATTCAACTGGGATAGCGTCTGGCTTCCGCCAAGGCAGGCGCACAGGGCCCAACAGCCCTGCCAGACCGCCCTGAGCTCCTGCTTTCATGGAGGTCCGAGGTTGGTCCAATCGAATGGACCAAACCCGCAGCGCACGGAGCGACGGCTCGGGTGGAACCGGACGCTGTCTGTTCCGTTCCCGGCCAAGACATGCCTCCCATGTGCCCGTAACATCGCCCTGGCGCTTGAGTTCGTCACGAAAGTGTAACAAAGCGGCCCGCATCGGTTTCGGGGAACCGGCTGGAGGACCACGATTAGACAGATTGCCGCCTTGCCCTACCGCGCCATTGGCGACGGCGCGGATGCGTCGATCCAGATCCTGCTCATCACCTCGCGCGAGAGCCGGCGCTGGGTGATCCCCAAGGGGAATCTGGCGCCCGGCGTCGCCCCGCACATGGGCGCTGCGTCCGAGGCGGAGGAGGAGGCCGGGGTGGTCGGCCCTGTCTGCCCCACCGCGCTCGGCTCCTATCGCTATCGCAAGAGGCGCCGTAACGGCGCCTCGCTGATGGTGGACGTGGAGGTTTTCCCCCTTGCCGTCAGCCGCGAGCTGGATGGGTGGAAGGAAGCGCATGAGCGCCAGCGGCGCTGGTTCAGCCTTGCCGGCGCAGCCGAAGCGGTGGAGGAGCCGGACCTGCGCGAATTGATCCGCTCCTTCGTGGCGAGTGAATTCCGCGTGGCGGCCCGGCGCGACACCATCCTCAGCACCGTCGCCAACAAATCGGGGATAAATCGCATGTTCGGCTGGTTCCATCGCCTGCTCCCCAAGCAGGGTAATTTCTTCGAGCTGTTCGAGGCGCATATGCAGACGGTGGTGGCCGGTGCGGATGCGCTCTCCCGCCTGGTGCTGGATGGCGACGAGCAGCGCGCCGACCATATCGTGGAAGTGGCCGAGCGCGAGCAGGACGCCGACGAGATCATCCGCGAAGTGCTGCGTACAGTGCGCCAGACTTTCCTTACCCCCTTCGACCGCAGCGCGATCACGCGCCTCGTCGGTTCGATGGACGACGCCATCGACGAGATGCACAGCGCCGCCTCCGCCGTGGACCTCTACGATTTCTCCGCCTTTGACGCCGAGATGAAGGACATGGTGGCGATCATCGTGGATGGCACGCGCGTGCTGGCCGAGGCGATCCCGCTGCTGCGCGATGTCGCGGGCAACGCCAAGCGCCTCCACGAACTGACCGAGCGGCTGGTGCGTATGGAGGGTCATGCCGACCGCATCCATGACCAAGGCCTCAAGCGCGCCTTCAAGGAACTGGCGCCCACCGATTCGCTGGGCTTTGCCGTGCGGCGCGAGATCTACAAGCATCTGGAGCGCATCGTCGACGCGCTGGAAGATGTCGCCAACGAGATCGACGGCATCGTGATCGACCACGCCTGATCGCTGCATATGCACGACCTCGCTCTCCCGCTGCTCATCGGCCTCATCGCGGTCGCGCTGGCGTTCGATTTCCTCAATGGCTTGCACGATGCGGCCAATTCCATCGCAACCGTGGTGGCGACGCGGCTGCTGGGCCCCGTGATGGCGGTGGGCTTTGCCGCCTTCTTCAATTTCGCCGCCTATTTCCTGACCCTCGTCTTCCCGAGCCTGCACAAGGTGGCCGAGACGATCGGCGCAGGTCTCATCGACCAGGAACTGGTGACGCCGGCAGTTATTTTCGGCGCGCTGATCGGCGCGATGTTCTGGAACATCGTTACCTGGTACAAGGGCATCCCCTCGTCGAGCAGCCACGCGCTGGTGGGCGGCCTGGTGGGCGCGGGCGTAGCCCATGCCGGCGTCGGCTCCATCCAATGGACCGGCCTCAACATGACGCTGGTGGCCATCGTGCTTTCGCCGATGCTGGGCATGTTCCTCTCCATGCTGGTCATGCTGGTGACGAGTTGGCTGTTCCGTAAAGCCAGTTCTCGCGGGGCCGAGCGCAGCTTCCGCACGCTCCATCTGATCTCCTCCGCTGCTTATTCGCTGAGCCACGGCCTCAACGACGCGCAGAAGACCATGGGCATCATCACCGTGCTGCTCTATTCCACCGGCTATCTCGGCGGCGATTTCCATGTGCCACACTGGGTCGCCATTTCCTGCTACCTCGCGATTGCGCTCGGCACGATGACGGGCGGCTGGAAGATCATCGAGACGATGGGCTCGCGCATCACCAAGCTGTCGCAGCATCAGGGCTTCAGCGCTTCGACCGGCGGCTCGATCGTGGTCTTCTGCGCCTCGCTGCTGGGCATCCCGGTGTCGACCACGCACACCATCACCGGCTGCGTGATCGGCGCAGGCACGGCGCGGCGTGCCTCAGCGGTGCGCTGGGGCGTGGCGCAGAACGTGATGATGGCGTGGATCATCACCATCCCCGCCTCGGCAGCAGTCGGCGCGCTGTTTTATCTTCTGACCCGGCTGTTCTAGGGCCGGCCTCGACCCGCGTGACACTTGCTGTCACAAAAGTGACGCAGGAATTTCATAATCGCCCGCTCGACGCAATTCGAGGCTCCCCCTTTCATGACCCACCGTTTCCTTCCGCTCGCTGCTGCGAGCCTGCTTGCCCTACCCGCAACGGCGCCGGCCACGACGCACGACGCGCAACTTTGGCTTTCCGGTGGCGCCACCGTCGATCTGGGCGGCGGCTTCAAGCTCTCCGAAGAAATGGTCGCGCGCTTCGGCGACGCCCAAAAGGGCCTCTACGAGATCGAGAACAGCCTGCTGCTCGGCTACAAGCTGAGCGACAAGGTGACGCTCTGGGCGGGCTATACCCATGATCCGCTTTACGCAGCCGGGCGTTTCATTCGCATGGAACGCCGCGCGCGCGAGCAGGTGACGGCCGACAATATCGCCAGCATCGGCCCCGGAACGCTCAGTGTGCGTCTGCGCGCCGAGCAGCGCTGGCGCGATGGTTTCGGCGGCACAGCGTGGCGGTTGCGGCCTTATGTGCGCTATCAATTGCCGCTGAGCGAGACTGGCAAGACCACGCTGACGTTGGCCCATGAGAGCTTCGTCAATCTCAACCACACCGGTTTCCAGACGGAGGGCTACGATCGGATGCGCAACAGTATAGCAGTGAAGTTCCCGCTCGTCGGACCGCTGAGTGCCGAGGTTGGCTATCTCAATCAATATGGCATCGTGCGCGGTGGCCGCGACAAGATGGACCATGCCGCGACAATGGGCCTCAGCCTCTCCTTCTGACGGCGCCGGCGAGGCCAACGGTCCAGGCACACGCGCCCTCGTGACAGACGCCGCTTTTTCCCTGTAACCAGCTCCCGGCCCGGAGCGTCGAGCCGGTACGGACAAGCCGGACACGCCCGCGCACAGGGAGGGAGAGAGTGCAATGAAGGGTGCGTATCTTTCGCCGCCGGTCGATGATCGGCTGATCTGGGAAGCGTGGCTCTCCTGCCACAACCTGCCAGCCATGCTCGCCGCCGATGCGATCGGTCTGTTCGACGCGCTGACCGAGGGGCCGCGCGAAGTGCAGGACTTGGCGACAGCCTGCAACGTCAATGCCCGCGCCCTCGGCGTCGTCGCGGCGCTGCTCTGCGCGCTCGGCCTGCTCGTGCGCCGGGAAGGGCGACTTGGCCTCACGCCCACCAGCCGACATTATCTGGTGAAGTCCAGCGGCTTCTACTGGGGCACGCTGATCGGCATCTATCGCGAGAGGATGCCGCTTTACGATCAGATCATGGCTGCGCTCGCGCCCGACGCGGCGCATCAGGGCAGCGGCCCAGCAAGCGGCTGGGCGGAGGGTTCCATCGGCCTGGAACAGGCCCGGCACATCGCTGCCTTCATGCATGCCCATAGTTGCGCGCCGGCCATCGGTGCCGCACGCAGCGGCGCCTTCCGCGAGGTCAAACGCCTGCTCGACGTGGGCGCGGGCTCGGGCGTCTTCTCCATCGCCGCCGCGCAGGCCTGTCCACAATTGCGAGCGACGATTATGGATCTCGATACCATGTGCGTCGCGGCCATGGAGTATGTACGCGACGGCGGCGTGGCGGATCGTGTGGAGAGCGCCGCCGTCGACATGTTCCGCGATCCCTGGCCCACCGGCCACGACGCGCTCTTCTTCTCCAACATCTTCCACGACTGGAACGAGGAGACCTGTATCGCGTTGGCAAGAAAAGCTTTCGATGTCCTCCCGTCCGGCGGACGCCTCTTCCTGCACGAGCAGCTCATGAACGACACGCTTGACGGCCCTGCCGTGACCGCCTCCTTCTCCATTTTGATGCTCATCGGCACACAGGGGCGGCAATATAGTCTGCCCGAGTTCCGCGGCATGCTGGCAGCGGCAGGCTTTGTCGATATGGAAGCGACGGCGACCTGCGGCCATTATTCGCTGGTCTGCGCGCGCAAGCCATAGGGAGAGGCGCACACCGCTCATGCTCAAACGGTCGTCTCAGTCACCTGAAGCACGCCGTCGCCGGCAGAGCGAACGCAAGCGTCGCGGCTTCAAGCGGCAGATGGAGCGTATCGGCACGCGCGAGGTGCTCAAGCGGGTCGCGCTTGGCGTCTATTCGGACGGGTTCATCCACGCCGGCAATCTCGCCTATCTGACGCTGATGGCGCTGTTTCCCTTCTTCATCGTCGCAGCAGCGGTGGCAGAAATCCTCGGCCGCACGCGCGGCGGCCTGGAGGCCGTCAACGGCTTCCTGCTCACCGTGCCACCCAATGTCGCCGATGTGCTGCGCCCTGCCATCACCGATGTGCTGAGCGCGCGCACCGGCAATCTGCTCTGGTTCGGCGCGGCTGTGGGCCTCTGGACCGTCGGCAGTCTCATCGAGACGCTGCGCGACATCCTGCGCCGGGCCTATGGCACCAAGTCCAACCATCCCTTCTGGCATTATCGCCTGCGCGCCATGGGCATGATCGTCGCCTGCGTGTTCGGCCTGCTGGTGGCGCTTTCGCTGCAAGTAACCCTGACAGCGATGGAAACGGTGGTGGAAAAGTTCTTCCCCTTCGCGGATCTGGCGACCAGCCTGATCGTTGCCAGCAAGCTGGTGCCCGCCGCCCTCCTGTTCCTCGCGCTCTATTTCCTGTTCGTGGCGCTCACCCCCTCGCCTTATCGCGCGCCGCACTTCCCCAAATGGCCCGGCGCCGCCTTCACCGCGATCTGGTGGTATGGCACGCTGATGCTGCTGCCTATCGTCCTTTCCAACATTGGCAGCTACAGCCTCACCTATGGCGGCCTGGCCGGCACGATGGTGACGCTCATTTTTTTCTTCATCATCGGGCTTGGCGTGGTAATTGGCGCCGAACTCAATGCGGCGCTGGCCGAATTTCCCGATGAGGGCGAGCCAGCGGAAGAGACGGAGGAACATCCCATATGACGGGCCTTATGGCTGGCAAGCGCGGACTCATCATGGGGCTTGCCAACGACAAGTCGCTTGCCTGGGGCATCGCGAAGGCCTTGCATGCGCATGGCGCGCAACTGGCCTTCTCCTATCAGGGGGAGGCGCTGCTCAAGCGCGTCCAGCCGCTTGCCGAGCAGCTCGATTCCGATCTGCTCATCGATTGCGACGTGGCCGATATGGATGCGCTCGACACCGCATTCGACGAACTGAAGGCGCGCTGGCCGACCATCGACTTCGTGGTCCACGCCATCGGCTTCTCGGACAAGAACCAGTTGCGCGGGCGTTACTACGACACCACGCTCGACAATTTCCTGATGACCATGAACATCAGCGCCTACAGCCTGGTGGCGGTCGCCAAGCGCGCGCGGGAGATGATGCCGCAGGGCGGCTCGATCCTGACGCTCACTTATTACGGCGCGGAGAAGGTCATCCCGCACTACAACGTCATGGGTGTGGCCAAGGCCGCGCTGGAGACGAGCGTCAAATATCTCGCCGTGGATATGGGGCCGGAGAAGATCCGCGTGAATGCCATCTCAGCGGGCCCCATCCAGACGCTGGCAGCGCGCGGCATCGGCGACTTCAACTATATCCTCAAGTGGAACGAGCTGAACTCGCCGATGCGTCGTACCGTCACGATCGAGGATGTAGGCGGCGCCGGTCTCTACATGCTGAGCGACCTCGCCTCTGGGGTGACGGGCGAAATCCATCATGTCGATGCGGGCTACAATGTCATCGGCATGAAAGCGGAGGATGCGCCGGACATCGCCCTGAGCACATGAGGCGGCCGCGCCTTTGGGGCACGGGACGATGAGCAGCCTTGCCATCCGGGCCGTGGACGAGACGGCGCTGGACGAGGTGGCAGCGCTGCACGCCGCCGCCTTCGGGGCCTCCCCACACGGCTACCATGGCGAGGCCGAGCTGGTGCGCGCGCTGCACGAGGCGGGCGATGCGCTGGTCAGCCTGGGCGCGTGGCAACGGGACACCCTTGTCGGCCATGTCCTCTTCAGCCGCATGCGCGTTCATGCCGACGCCCTCCCCGTTGCCGCCGCAGCGCTCGGCCCGATCGCGGTCGCGCCGGACTGGCGAAGGCGCGGCATTGGCGCCGCCCTCATCGAGGCCGGCCACGCGGCCCTGCGAAAGGCTGGCGTGCAACTAGTCTTCGTGCTCGGCGACCCGGCTTATTATGGCCGTTTCGGCTACACGCCGGACCGCGCGGCGCCCTTTGCCAGCCCCTATGCCGGCCCCTTCTTCATGGCCTGTACTCTGGACAGCACGCTGCCAAGGCCGCAAAGGGGCGAGGCGATCCACGCCGCTGCTTTATCACGACTAGGCTGAGAGATGAGCTACAATATATTCGGCCGCGCGCTGCGCATGACCACCTGGGGCGAGAGCCACGGTCCCGCCATTGGCGTGGTGGTGGACGGTTGCCCGCCGGGCCTGCCGCTCAGCGAGGCCGACGTGCAGCCCTGGCTGGACAAGCGGCGGCCCGGCACCTCGCGCTTCACCACGCAACGCCGCGAGCCGGACGAAGTGCGCATCCTCTCCGGCGTGTTCGAGGGGCGCACCACCGGCACGCCGATCAGCATGCTGATCGAGAATGTCGACCAGCGCTCCAAGGATTATTCAGATGTCGCGCGGGCCTACCGGCCCGGCCATGCCGATTATAGCTACGACGCCAAATACGGCTTCCGTGACTATCGTGGGGGCGGCCGCAGTTCGGCACGCGAGACGGCGTGCCGCGTGGCGGCGGGCGTGGTGGCGCGGCTCATCATCAGCAATGTCCAGATCACCGGCTATGTCTGCGAAATCGGTGGCGATGCCATCGATCCCGACAATTTCGACCGGCATGAGATCGACCAGAACCCCTTCTTCTGCCCCGATGCCAAGGCCGCAGCCCGCTGGGAAGCACTGGTCGACGCCGCGCGCAAGGATGGCTCCTCGCTCGGCGCGGTGGTGGAATGCGTAGCGACGGGCGTGCCCGCCGGCTGGGGCGCGCCGCTCTATGCCAAGCTCGATAGCGAGCTGGCCGGCGCGATGATGAGCATCAACGCCGTAAAGGGCGTCGAGATCGGCGACGGCTTCGCGGCGGCGCGGTTGCGCGGTGAGCAGAATGCCGACCCGATGCGGCCGGGCGCGACGGGACGGCCCGATTTCCTGGCCAACCATGCAGGCGGCATCGCCGGTGGCATCTCCACCGGCCAGCCGGTGAAGCTGCGCGCAGCCTTCAAGCCGACCAGTTCCATTCTGATCCCGCAGCAGACGGTGACGCGAGAAGGCGAAGCGACCGATCTCGCCACCAAGGGCCGCCACGACCCCTGCGTGGGTATTCGCGGCGTGCCGGTCGTGGAGGCGATGATGGCGCTGGTCCTTGCCGACCAGATGATGCTGCATCGTGCACAATGCGGCTGAGGTCGGTTGCCACGCTCGCGCTGCTGGCCATGCTCGCGGCGTGCGGGCGCGGCGATGACGGGCACGAACCGACCGCTGATGACAGCGTGATTTCCGCCGAGGAGGCCGCCGACGTTCCGTTGGCGCCCGACGGCGATGCACCAGCGGCCGCACCGGACATGGAAGCGCGGCTCGACGCTCTGGCTGGCGTGCGCGTGGGCATGACGGTGGCGCAACTGCGCGCAGCCGGCTTCCAGGTCGAAAAGGATGACGGGCCGGACCCGGACAATCGCTGCGGCTATGCGCGCATCGCGCAGCTGCGCGCGCCCTTCTTCATGCTGGATGGCGAGCGGGTCGTGCGGATCGACGTGGACCGGCCCGGCTTCCCGACACTGGGCGGCGTGGAGATCGGCATGAGCGAGACCGAGGCGCAGCGCCGGCTCGGCAAGCGCGCTACGGTACGCCGTAACCTCGTTGCCGGCGAGAGGAGCCATCTCTTCGTGGTGCACGAGGCCGGCGCGCCCCATGGCCTGATCGTCGAGACGGACGGCGCGCGCGTGGTGAGCTACCGCCTCGGTGAATGGGCGGCGGTCGACTCCAGCGCGGAATGCCTGTGAGCACCACGCTGCGCCAGGCCACGGGGCTGCTCGCGGTCGATACGCCAGGCCGCACACTGGTGGAGGTGACGGCCGAGGTAACGCGCTGGGTAGCCGGGCAGGACATGCGGCAGGGGCTGCTCACGCTTTTCTGCCGCCACACATCCGCCTCGCTCCTTATCCAGGAAAATGCCGCGCCGGCGGTGAAGACCGACCTGCTGGACTGGCTGGCACGTATCGCGCCGGAGGATGCCAGCTATGCGCATGACGATGAAGGGCCCGACGACATGCCGGCACATATCCGCACCATGCTGACCGGCGTGCAGATCGCTGTGCCGCTGATCGACGGGCGGCTGGCGCTGGGAACGTGGCAGGGTATCTACCTCGCCGAGCATCGCCGCGCGCCGCATCGCCGTGTACTGGCGCTGCACCTTATGGGCAGCTGATAAGATAGTTTTTACGGATCACACGCGCTGTCCGGCTTCGGCTCGACGCGTACCGGCCACCGATGGAAGACGGCCCGGCGCGGAGCTGCGACGACCGGCGGAACGGGCCGAGCGGCCTCGCATTCCCTCAGTCCCGGGGCTGATCGTCCCCGAACGGAATGAGAAGGAGAATTCCTATGAACTATCTGTTTGCCGGAGCGGCCGCGGGTCTGCTTATCGCGGCAGCGGCGTCGGCCCAGATCGGCGGTGCGGCGGGCGGATCCGCGGATACCACGGTCGGCCCGGCCGACGGCGCCGTCAGCGGCAGCGTGCAGGGTCCGGTCGACACCCCGCTCGACCAGGCCCGCGAGAACGCCAAGCGCGCCCAGCCGAACGCCAGCGACCGGCTGGGCCAGGCTGTCGAGGACGCCGACAACGCCGCAGAAGGCGTGACGCCGGATGCCTCGGCCAACAGCTCGGCAGGCGTCGTAACGCCGGACGCCTCGGCCGACGGCTCTGCCTCGACAAACACGGACGGACGCTGAGCCGGGAGGTCTGCCCTCCAACCCTCCGGGCTCGCAGGGGCCGCGCTCACAGGGCGCGGCCCTTTTTCGTGATGTTTGCGCTGCCTTCCCCGCGCTGTTACCCCTCTTGCAGATAGGCGAAAACAGACCGGGGTCACAAGGCGCCGGGGCCATGGGGAGCGAAACACGCGCATGACGAATAATCTGACCCGGCAGATCGGCTACGGCATGGTGCTGGGCCTTCTCCTGGGCCTGGCCCTCAACCTCACGCTGGGCGACGATGCCGCGCTCGCGGCCCGGATCGGCAGCTATTTCCACCTGCTCGCCGACGTTTTCCTCCATCTTATCAAGATGATCATCGCGCCGCTGGTCTTCGCCACACTGGTGGCGGGCATCGCCCATATGCACGACAGCGCAGCGCTGGGGCGCATCGGCGGACGGGCCATCGCCTGGTTCCTGATGGCAGCGCTGGTTTCGCTCTCGATCGGCATGCTCTTCGCCAATGTGCTGCGGCCGGGCGATGGGCTCAACCTCGTCGCACAGGGCGACGGTGCCACCGGCGGCGTGGACGCGGCCGCGCTCAATCTCAAAGATTTCGTGCTGCACGTCTTCCCCACCTCGATGGTGGACGCGATGGCGCAGAACAGCGTGCTTCAGATCGTGGTCTTTTCGCTCTTCATCGGCGTGGCGCTCACCGCCATCGGCGAGAAGGGCCAGCCCATCGTCACGCTGATCGAATCGCTGGTCGAGCTGATGCTGCAAGTGACCAACTATGTGATGCGCTTCGCTCCCGTGGCGGTGTTCGGCGCCATTGCGGCGGTCATTACCGAGCGCGGCCTCGGCGTGCTGTGGAGCTTCGGCACGTTGCTCGGCTCCTTCTATCTGGCGCTGTTCACCTTGTGGGTGGTGATGGCGCTGGCCGGCTATCTCTTCCTCGGCCGGCGGATGACGCATCTGCTGAGGCAGATCCGCACACCCATTCTCGTCGCCTTCTCCACGGCCTCATCGGAAGCGGTCTATCCCAAGCTGCTGGAACAGCTCGACCGCTTCGGCGTGCCGCGCCGCATCTCCAGCTTCGTGCTGCCTCTGGGCTACAGCTTCAATCTCGACGGCTCGATGATGTATGCGAGCTTCGCGACGCTGTTCATCGCACAGGCGTACAACATCGATGTGCCGATCGGCACGCAGATCACCATCCTCCTGGTGCTGATGGTCACCAGCAAGGGCATTGCCGCCGTGCCGCGCGCCAGCCTGGTGGTGGTGGCCGCGACGCTGGCGCAGTTCAACCTGCCGGTGGAGGGCATCGCCTTCATCCTGGCCGTCGATCATTTCATGGACATGGGCCGCACCATGACCAATGTCATCGGCAATGCCGTCGCGACCAGTGTCGTCACCAAATGGGAAGGCATGCTGGAAGTGGAGGAGCTGGAGGACGCGCCCTATCCGCGCGCGCCGGCGCATAGCGTCTCCGGCGGCAAGGGCGGGCTGGACCTCGCCCCGGATATGGTGCGCGACGAACGCGAGCAAGGCTGAGACGGAGGCATCCGATGAGCGCGCAACAGAATGTCCAGGACGCGCGGGACTATGGCCGCAAGGTGGATTTCGGCCGGGCGGCGAGCGATTATGCCACGCACCGCGCCGGCTTCCCGCCCCGCTTCTTCGCGCGGATCGCCGCGCAGCTCAGTCTGGCGCCAGGCATGCACGCACTTGATCTCGGCACCGGAACGGGCACGGTGGCACGCGGACTGGCGGGGCTTGGCCTTGCGGTCGACGCCATCGATCCCAGTGCCCCGCTGATGGAGGAGGCCCGCGTGCTCGACGAGGCGGAGAGCGTGCGGGTGCGCTACCATGTCGGCAAGGCCGAAGCGCTGCCTTTTGCCGAGGCGGCCTTCGATCTCGTCACGGCGGGCCAGTGCTGGCACTGGTTCGACCGGCCGAGAGCGGCGGCGGAGGCCCTGCGCGTGCTGCGGCCGGGCGGCGCGCTGGTCATCTGCCATTTCGACTGGCTGCCGCTGCCCGGCAACATGGTCGAGGCGACCGAGGACTTGATCCGCGCCCATAATCCCGACTGGACGATGGGACGCGGGACGGGGCTCTACGGCCAGTGGCTGGCGGACATGAGCCATGCCGGCTTCACCGGCATCGAAACCGCCTCGTTCGATCATGACCAGCCCTACAGCCATGCCGACTGGCGCGGCCGGCTGCGGGCGAGCGCACCGGTCAAGGCCAGCCGGGACGCGGCGAGCGTCGCGCGCTTCGATGCTGATCTCGGCGCGCTGCTGGCCGCGCGCTGGCCGGCCGAACCGCTCATGGTGCCGCACCGAGTCTGGTGGGCCTGCGCACGAAAGCCGGGCTGAGACTTGCCAAAGGCCCGCCGGTCCACCACTTGAGCAGGCAATGAAGACCGACACCCAGGGACGCGCGCGTGGCGCATAGAGCACATGGCATGACCGGCGACGCGGACCAGAAGCTGGCCTCGGGCTGGGCGACGCTGCGCCGCTTCCTGCCCTATCTCTGGCCCCATGGCGACGCGGGGCTGCGCGCCCGCATTGTCGCGGCGCTGGCGCTCGTGCTGGTAGGCAAGGCCATCGTGCTCGTCATGCCCTTCGCCTACAAGGGCATCATCGACGGCATGGCGCCGGGCATGGAGGGGCAGGCAGGCCTCGCATTGGCGCTCGTCGCGGCCTATGCCGGCGCCCGCTTCGGCGGCGTGCTCTCCGACAATCTGCGCAATGTCGCCTTCGAGCGGGTCGGCCGCAACGCCCAGCGCCTGATTGCCGAGCAAGTGCTGCGCCACCTGCACCAGCTCTCGCTGCGCTTCCATCTCAACCGCAAGACCGGCGGCGTCACGCGCGTCGTGGAGCGGGGCACCTCGACCATCGAGACGATGCTCTACTTCATGCTCTTCAACATCGCGCCGACGTTCATCGAGCTGGCCGCGGTGTGCATCATCTTCCAGGTGAAGTTCGGCTTCGGCCTGGTGGCGGCGACGCTGGCGATGGTGGCGCTCTACATCCTCTTCACCCAGAAGATCACCGAGTGGCGCAACCATCTGCGCCGCGAGATGGTGGACCTGGACACCGGCGCCGTGGCGCACGCCGTGGACAGCCTGCTCAATTTCGAGACGGTCAAATATTTCTCCGCCGAGGCGCGCGAGGGCGAGCGCTACGGCGCGGCGCAGCGGCGCTACATGGACGCGGCGACCAAGAGCAACAACAGCCTCGCCCTGCTCAATATCGGCCAGGCGCTCATCACCAACCTGATGATGGGCGGCGCCATGGCCTATACGGTGTGGGGCTGGAGCGTCGGCCGGTTCACGCCGGGCGACGTGGTGCTGGTCAACAGCCTGCTCATGCAGCTTTTCCGACCGCTGGACCTGCTGGGCATGGTCTATCGCACCATCCGCCAGGGTCTCATCGACATGGAGGCGATGTTCAAGCTGATCGACACGCCGCAGGAAGTGCTCGACAAGCCCGGCGCACAACCGCTTGCCGTCACAGCGGGCGAGGTCCGCTTCGAGGACGTGGTGTTCGGCTATGATCCCGGCCGCACGATCCTCAAGGGCGTTTCCTTCACGGTGCCGGCGGGGCACACGCTCGCCATCGTCGGCGCATCGGGCGCGGGCAAGTCCACCATCTCGCGGCTGCTCTACCGCTTCTACGACATTCAGGGCGGGCGCATCCTCATCGACGGGCAAGACATCAGCGCCGTCACGCAGGATTCGCTGCGGCACGCCATCGGCATCGTGCCGCAGGACATGGTGCTGTTCAACGAGACGATCGGCTACAATATCGGCTATGGCCGCGACGGCGCGACCCAGGCCGAGATCGAGCAGGCCGCGCGCGGCGCCGCTATCGAGCGCTTCATCGAGGCACAGCCGCTCGGCTACGATACGCGCGTGGGCGAGCGGGGCCTCAAGCTCTCGGGCGGCGAGAAGCAGCGCGTGGCGATTGCCCGCACGCTGGTCAAGGACCCGCCCATCCTCATTCTCGACGAAGCAACCAGCGCACTCGACAGCCGCACTGAAGCCGCGATCCAGGGCGTGCTCGACAATGTCGCGGCGCGGCGCACCACGCTCATCATCGCCCACCGCCTCTCGACCATCGCCCACGCCGAGAAGATCATCGTGATGGACGACGGCCGCATCGTCGAGGAAGGGACGCACGCCGAACTGTTGGCACTGGGCGGCCACTACGCGCAGATGTGGGCGCGCCAGGCAGCGGAGCGAATGAACCCGCAGGCTGGGCCGGGGGAGGCAGAGGCGGATGCGGAGACGGATACCGCCTCGCTGGAAGACGCGGCGGAATAGTCTCCCTTCGACAAGCCGGGACGTGAAGCGTAGGAAAAAGGCGGCTCCATCCACGGGAAAGGAGGCCCCATGCCGCATCCCATGACCATCGACATCGTCTCGGATGTCACCTGCCCCTGGTGCGCCATTGGTCTGCGCGGGCTGGAAGAAGGGCTGAAGCGCGCGGGCGACGCCGTGGCGGCCGAGATCCGCTTCCATCCCTATGAGCTCAATCCGGACATGCCGCCGGAGGGCGAAAACCTCGTCGCGCATTTCGCCGCGCAGTATGGCGCGCCGGCCGAGAAGACGGCGGAGGGCCGCGCGCTGCTCAAGGCGAAAGCAGCCGAGCTGGGCTTCGTCATGGCGATGAGCGAAGAGAGCCGCCTCTGGAACACTTTCGACGCTCATCGCCTTCTCCATTGGGCGGGCCTGGAAGGGCGTCAGCTTGCGCTCAAGCATGCGCTCTTCGCGGCCTATTTCACGCGCGAGGAAAATCTCTCCGATCCCGAGGTGCTGGTGCGTGCGGCCGTGGACGCCGAGCTGGACGGCGAAGAGGCGCGCGCGGTGATCGAATCGGATCGCTACACGACCGCCGTCCGCCATGCCGAGCGCGTGTGGCAGGAGCGCGGGGTCAACGCCGTCCCGGCCTATATCTTCGCCGGACGCTACATCGTCTCGGGCGCGCAATCGCCCGAGGGGTTCGAGGACCTGCTGCGCCGCATCGCGCGGGGCGCGGCCTGAGCGCCGGTCAACCGATCCGCATTGTCATGCCGGGCCGCAGCAGCGGCAGGATCGCGCGCATGCTCTCCGGCGCCACGGCGACGCAGCCCTCGGTGGCCCTGGGCGCACCGCCGGGGCCGGTCACCCACTGGTGGAAGAAGATGGCGCTGCCCAGCCTCGGCGCCGGCGGCGCGTCGTTATGGCCGAGGATAACGAGGGCGTCATAGGCCTGATCCTCCCGCGCCAGCCTCTCATGGCTGGTCGGGCGAGGCAGCGCGACGGGGCGGTTATAGGCGGAGTCGGCGGGGTCGTCGCACCAGCCGTCATTGTCGCGGATCCAGCGCCAGGGCACGCTCAGGCGCCCGCCCAGGTCCGCCAGCGTGATGCGCCCCGGCCGCAGCAGCACCGCGCGCACAGGCCAGTCGCCAAGCGGTGTCGCGCCGTCCCCCTCGCGCTTATCGGCGGCCGGCCGCGCGCCGCCCTTGCCGATGACGCAGGGGCAGAACAGCCCGTCGAGCGCCAGCACCCGGTGCCGCGTATCGACGCGGATCACATCCGGATCGAACATACCGCCCGGCTCATAGCTGATGCCCGGTGCGATCGCGCTTGGTGGCGAGATAACGGGCATTGTGCGGATTGGCCGGCACCGCCAGCGGCAGGCGCTCGACGACGCGAATTCCCGCACCCTCCAGCCCCGCGACCTTGGCGGGATTGTTGGTGAGCAGGCGCACCGCATCGATTTCCAGCAGCCGCAGCATCCGCGCCGCGACACCGAAATCGCGCGCATCGATGGCAAAGCCCAGGCGGACATTGGCGTCCACCGTGTCGAAGCCCTGATCCTGGAGCGCATAGGCGCGCAGCTTGTTGATGAGGCCGATGCCACGCCCCTCCTGCCGCAGATAGAGCAGCACGCCCCAGCGCGCGTCAGCGATCTCGTGGAGCGCGGCGTGGAGCTGGGGCCCGCAATCGCATTTGAGCGAGCCGAGCACGTCGCCGGTCAGGCATTCGCTGTGCAGGCGCACCACTGGCGGGGACGCATCGCGCGTGCCGATGACGAGCGCGATATGCTCGCGCGGATCCTCCGGGCTGCGGAAGGCGACGATCTGCGCGTCCTCGGCATCGGCAACCGGCAGACGCGCGCGCGCGGCAATGGCGAGGCGCTCAGGATCGGCGAAGGTGGCGATGGCTGCCAGGTCCAGCGCCGCCTCGGCCGGCGCGTCGGCCGCGCCCACGAAATAGGCCGGCAACAGCCCCGCGAGCCGCGCGAGGGAAAGCGCCGCCATCGCCGCATCGGCATGGGCCAGCGGCAGCGCGCGGAACGGCCCCTTGAACGGCGTCATCAGATCGCTCACCGGATCGGCCACCGCCATTGCCTCGGCCGCGCTGGCGATCCAGCGCTCGCGCGCGACCAGCACGGCCGCCTGCGGATCGGCCGCCTCGCGCTGGTTGGCGAGCTTGAGCGTGGCAGCGCGCGCAGCCGAGAGAAGCAGCGGCGCCGCCCCGGTGGGATCGAAGGCCGCGAGGCTCTGCGGCGTCGCACCCTCGATGGGAAGCAGCGTGAGCGCGCCGGCTTCTCCGGCGATGCGGATGGGCCAGCCGCGGCGCAGCGCATCAATCGCGCGGGCGGCCGCGCGCGCCGCCATCAGAGGGCGAATTCCGTGATGAGCGGCGCGTGGTCGCTCGGCCGCATCCAGCCGCGCGCTTCCTCCACGACGAGATGGCGCACCGCCTTCTCGGCCAGTTCGGGGCTGGCCCACATATGATCGAGCCGCCGACCCCGATCCGAGCTGGCCCAATCGCGCGCGCGATAGCTCCACCAGGTGTAGAGCCGCTGCGGCGCCGGCACGAAACGGCGGCCCAGATCCACCCAGTCATGGCTGGCCTGGAGACGGGCGAGCAGCTCACATTCGATGGGCGTGTGGCTGACGACATTGAGGAGCTGCTTGTGGCTCCACACATCGCATTCCAGCGGTGCCACGTTGAAATCGCCAAGCAGCAGCGTGGGTGTGCTGAGCTTGCCGGACCAGTCGATCATCCGTTCCAGAAAATCGAGCTTCTGGCCGAATTTGGGGTTGATGGTGCGGTCCGGTTCCTCGCCGCCGGCGGGGATATAGACGTTTTCGATGCGCAGGCCGTTGTCGAGCCGCACGCCGATATGACGCGCCTCGCCATTGCCCTGCCAGTCCAGCCGGTCATCGTCGCGCATGGGGATGCGCGAAACGATGGCCACGCCATGGTGCATGGGCTGGCCATTGAGCATCTGATGATTGTAGCCATGACGGCGGAACAGCCCTTCCGGGAAGGTGCCATTCACCACCTTCGTCTCCTGAAGGCACAGGATGTCGGGCGCATAATCGACAAGGAAGCGCTCGACGATGTCGAGCCGGGCACGGACGGAGTTGATATTCCAGGAAGCAATCTTGAGTGTGGACATGGCGCAGTCCCTAGCCGCCCTTGACGCACAACCCAAGCGCCTGACCAATCTTTTTTGCCGGCGCCACCCAAGAAAGACCCTCGCTCCGGGGGCTGGAGCGAGGGTCTAGAAAAAGCGCTTGGGGCGCAGAAGTGGCGGGGATCGAAGGGCCCGGGCAACAGGGGGGGAATCCCGGGGGCGATCCCTCGCCACGCCTTGCCTTCTAGCTGGGCCCAGATGAGCGCTGGATGAATGAAAATGAACAAGGTGCTGTCTGTCGTGCGGCGGGCATGGTTGGTCGCCCGAAGCCGGCGCGCGGTCTTGGCATGCGATTATCTAATTTTCGCGGAGAGGAGGTGGGGTCACGCGGAGGCACGGAGATGCAGAGAGAGAGAGAGAGAGAGAGAATGCCAGCGCCGCTGGCGCTCGGCATCGTGCTCAGATCATCGACCTGGAGAAAGCGCCTTCGATACCACATTCGCTCTGCACGCTCTGCGCGAGAACCGCTCCGCGTCTCCGGCTGAAGCGCTCCTGGCTTGAGGACGCCCGCCATTGGCTTATCCGGCAGAGCGGGAAGCGTTGGGTCACCGCCTCTAATCCCGTGCAGCTATGGGAGATTCCCGCTTTCGCAGGAATGACGCGTGGAGAGGCGATGGCGCGCCGCATGGGGCAGCGAGGCGTTTCCCTCTGCGGGGGTGTGCTTTTGCGTTAAGGGACGGAGGGTGTCGCGCAGAGGCACAGAGGGCACGGAGAAAAGATCCAACGGCATTAGCGTGCGGCCTATGCGTAGTGGAGCGGGACCATCCGTGGCGTGGCGGAGCGACGCGGATGGCCGCCCAGCCTCCCTGGACGAAGCTTTTTCCCTTCTTCGTGTCTGCCGGGCTTCTGCGCGAATCGAAAAATCGCGACGCACAATTGCGGGCGCCGCGCCCTTACTCCCGGTCCATCTCCTGCATCGCCTTCTCACGCGCGAGCTGCACTTCCGCATTGCGGGCGAGCGTATCGAAGCCGGCCATGAAATTGTTGAGTTGCGGCGCGGGGATGCCCTGGAAGAGATATTCGCTGCGCCGCGCGGCCATGCCGTTGATGATGGCGACGACGCGCTCGCCCTCCTTCGTGGGGGCAAAGAAGCCGTGGCGCCGGCCGGGCTTGCCGCTGCGCGCGACGAGGCCAAGCTCCATCAGGCGCTTGACCGTGCGGCCTGCCTGACTCTGGTCGCGATAGAGGGCGAGCACGAGCTGGGGCCAACTGATCGGCGGGTCGCGGCTCACTTCCACCAGCACCCACGTGTCGAAATTGGAGAGGCCGGTCTTGCGCTTGTAGCCCAGCGCGCCGCCGCGCATGATGTAGGAGCACAGCGTCATGAAGGGTGGCAGGATATAGGCGCGATCGACGGGCAGGCGGCCGCCGGGCTCGCGGTCCATCTCACGATGATCGGGGAAATCCACTTCCGCATCCATGCCATGCGCCGCCTGGGCGAGCTTGCGTTCCTCCTCGTAGAGCGTCATCGCGCGGCCCAGCAGGATGTCGAGCACGCCGAAGACATCGACGAGCTGATCGTCAGCGATGCCGAAGCTGAGCTCCCGGTTGCGCAGTTCAGCCAGCCGCACGAATCGCTCGGCCATCTGCCGGCCCGACTCGCTGAGCTTGAGGGGACTGCGGATGCCGGCGCGCTCCACCAGCCCGTCTTGCGTGAGGCGTTTGATGGCGCGGCTGATCTGAGCCTTGTCGACACCGTTCGCCAGTGAGACAGAGGCCAGCGTCATGCCGCCCTGCGCCTGGAGCAGCAGCAGGATGCGCCGATCCAGCTCGTTGATCTGGTCGGCGCGTGCGAAGGCGATATTGGCACTGTCGCGCGCGTTGCGCAGGAAAATCCACAAGCTCGCCTGGAACTTGCGGTGCTTGGCCGCCGCGCCGCCCCAGGCGCGCGTGACGGTGATGCCGGCCAGCAGCGTTTCGAGCTGCCCATCATAATCGGGCAGCGTATCGTCTTCTGCGAGGGCGGGATGGGCCTGCTCGGCGATGACCCAGGCGCCGGCGAACCGATCGATCAGCTGGATGGCGGCGCGCGCGTCAAAGGGCGAGAAGCCCGCCTCGCACAGCCGCTGCGTCAGGTCGATGCCCGGCGGATCGGCATCGGGCATGGTGGCGAGACTGGCGAAGAGCAGCCCGCCATCGCGGCGCGAGAGCATGGCCGCGCGCATGGCCCTGCCGTGCTCCTGCAACAGCTCTCGCCAGCCGCCGCCAGCGGGCGCACCGCCGCGCGCGACCTGCTGTGCGGCCATGGCCTGCGCCACGGCCGTCAGCAGGGCCTCGTGCGTGGGAAATTGCACCGCCACATTGGCCTGCGTACAGCCCAGCCGGCCGGCGAGCGCCGGCAATGTCAAACCCGTCAAACCCCGCTCGTCGAGCAGCGCCATCGCGGAAGCCACGACGATACCCTGCCCGGGAACGGAGGCGGACCGCGTCATGGCGGCCCCGCCTCTGGTCGGCATGTCCTTTTCTCCCCTCAGACCGGTGCCGCGCCTATGTGTCGCCATGGTTGATCGTCTTTGCCGGATCGGTCAACCATTGTCTCCGCGCGGGCAGATGCGTTCCATGCTGGTACAACGCACAAGACGCTCATAAGGACCATCTGCGGCCTTGACGCGCACCGCCCGGCTGCGAGAAACAGGCGCGAAGGAGCCGCCCCGTGCGGCGAGGTGGGCCGTGACTCGCGCCCAAGGGAAGAGGAGCTTGGAATGCGGTTTGAACGGTTGATCCTGACCCTGGGAACGCTGGCGGTAGGCTGTGTCGGCTCGGCCGCGATGGCGCTCGATCCGCTCGACGCGATCGGCGTGTGCTCGCGCATTTCCAAGAAGGATGCCCGCCTCGAATGCTACGATCAGGTCGCGCGCGACAGCGCCTCGGGCCGTCTGCAGAGCAGCGCGCCAGCCTCGCAGCAGGGCTGGGCCGCTCCGGTCGGCGGCGCGCAAACCCCTGCCCCGCAGAGCGCGCAGGCGCCGGCTGCCAGTGGCTTCGGCGCCGAGGCGCTGCCGCGCACCCAAGCCGAGCGCCGCGAGACGAGCGGACCTGATTCCCTCGAGGCACAGGTCGCGTCCTCCACCGACAATGGCCTGGGCCAGTGGCGCATCCGCCTGGCCGACGGCGCGGTCTGGCAGATGACCGAGCGCGTCAGCATGTTCCGTCCGCCGGCACCCAACGAAACGGTCACGATCCGCAAGGGGGCGCTGGGCAGCTACCTCATGGATGTCGGCAAGCAGGGCTCCGTGCGCGTGACGCGCGTGCGCTAGGCGCAACGCGGCCGACCGGACGGCTGGAGCATCATCAGTCCGGACGGTCAAAGCCGGCGGACGAAGAACGGAGCGAGATGTCTCTCCGGGGAGGCACTCCGCTGCCGCAGCTGTGACCTGCGTGCACCATATGGGCAGGGATGGCGGGCAATGAGCCCGGACCCGGCCGCGTCCATGCGTCTGAACCGGCGCCTTTTCTTTGGCCATCCCGCCGTCCCCTTTGCCACAGAGCCCTGCTCACGCCGGGCTGGATCGTGGCAAAGGCGCCGATTCGCTGCTTCCCAATGGCAACAGCGAGGTGATGCTCTTTTGTCACAAGGCGGCCGTCTCGTTGACTTTGCCCACGGTCGTCAACTGGACAACCCCCCCGGCGAACCGTAAACAGCGGGCCATCCACGGCTACGGAAAATGGCCAAAACAAGGTTTTCGCAGGGAGAGCAGGGATTATCGCAAGCAGGGACCTGAGGCGGCCGAAAGGCCGTGACGACCTGGCAACGCGACCACTGCGTGCGCTCCGCCATTCCTATTCGCTCGCCCGCAACAGCTGCGGCCATTCGCCGACGGGGCGAGCCCTTATCGACCACTCAACAGCTTGTCCGCGCCCGGTTGCCCGGGGGCGGCGTTCTGCCGCGCCGGGGACTCCCGCTTTGCGGCCGATCGAAGGAGCGGTCCGACCCGGCCCGGCAGCGGGCCCAACAACATAGACGCGATGGACAACCCGTTTCGATGATCCCGCCCGGGGGCGCGAAACGTCAACTTGATTACCAAGGGGAGAACGGTCTTGAAAACAAGTCATTCCACAATTGGCCACACGCTGCGCGTCGCCCTTCTGGCGACGACCGTGGGCCTGGGCGCGACGGCATGGTCCGTGCCGGCGCTCGCACAGGACGACCCGGCGGCCGAGCCGCAGGCGATCGTCATCACCGGTTCGCGCATCGTGCGTCCGGACTTCGAGTCCAACAGCCCGGTCGTGTCGGTGAACAAGGATCTGCTCCAGCAGACCTCCACCGCCGCGCTCGAAACCAGCCTCAACAAGCTGCCGCAGTTCACGCCGGCTCAGACGCCGAGCCTGGGCGCGGACATCCAGCCGACGGCGACCAACACGCCTGGCGCCGCCACCATCTCGCTGCGCGGTATCGGCTCCAACCGTAACCTCGTCTTGGTCGACGGCCGTCGTGCCACGCCGGGCAACGCCACGGGCACCATCGACATCACGACGATCCCGTCCGCGGCGATCGAGCGCGTCGAAGTCATCTCGGGCGGCGCTTCGGCCACCTACGGCGCCGACGCCGTGGCCGGTGTCACGAACTTCATCCTGAAGAAGAACTTCCAGGGTCTGGAGCTCGATGGCCAGGTCAACATGACGCAGCGTGGCGATGGTCTGGAGTATCAGCTCTCCGGCATCATGGGCACGGACTTCGACGACGGCCGCGGCAACATCAGCATCGCGATGTCGATGAACGAGCGTCATTCGAGCCTGCGTCGCGACCGCAAGTGGTATCGTGACCAGTGGGCCGACAAGGACATCAACGGCACGCAGTTCTTCACGCAGTACCCCGGCATCATGCTGGATGGCGTGAACGGTGCGAACCCGGCGGGCGCCCTGGCCGGCATGTTCCCCAACTCGACGCTGAGCCCCAACACCAACGGCACCACGGTGTTCTTTGACAGCAAGGGCAACGCCTTCGTCAACGGCACCTTCACCGATGCCAACGGCTATCACGCCAACTTCGAAGGGTTCACCGATCCCATCGACGGCTATCACCTCAAGGTCTCCAACGCCGGGACCATGAGCCAGAACAACACCGACCTGCAGCTCGTGCTGCCGCTGACGCGCTACAACTTCCTCGCCCGCGGCAACTACGAGATCAACGACTGGATCGGCGTGTTCGGCCAGGCGATGTTCAGCCATGTCAGCACCGCGACCCGCAACGAGCCGGGCCCGATCACCGGCGGCTGGGGCGTGAACATCGACCCGACCAAGCTCGACCGGGATCAGCTCCCCGACGACATGTGGACGCTGCTCGACAGCCGCGCGAACCCGAACGCTCCGTTCGGCATGACCGCGCTGATGACCGATCCGCGTGAGACCTTCACGGACGTGACGACCTACAACCTGGTCGCGGGTCTCCAGGGTAGCATCCCCAGCACCGACTGGACCTGGGATCTCTCGGTCAACCACGGTGTGTCGCAGACCTACGCGAAGCAGACGGGCATCTATTCGCTCGAGCGTCTCCGCGCGGTCATCAGCTCCGATAACTTCGGCCAGGGCTTCTCGTCCACGGGCAACGCGGCCTTTGGTGGCTTCGGCGCTTCGACGGGCACCTGCACCAGCGGCCTCAACCTCTTCATCAAGCCGGCTGGCGGCTATTCGGACGATTGTCTCGAAGCCATCCGCGCTGACCTGAAGAACCGCACCTTCGTCCGTCAGACGATCGTGGAAGCCAACATGCAGGGCAAGCTCATCGACCTGCCGGCCGGTGAACTGCGCGCCGCTCTGGGTGCCAGCACGCGTACGCTGGACTTCGAGTTCACCAACGACACGCTGACGACGCAGGGTCGCTCGTTCATGGACCAGGCGCTGGGCATCTATCCCAGTGGCGACTCCGCGGGCTCCTACACGGCCAAGGAACTCTATGGCGAGTTGCTTGTCCCCGTCCTGGCTGACATTCCGGGCATCCGCAGCCTGAGCCTCGAGCTGGGCGGCCGTATGTCTGACTACAGCACCACGGGCACGAGCTACACGTACAAGGTCCTGGGCGACTGGGAAGTGACGCGGTGGCTGCGCGTGCGCGGTGGCTACAACCGGGCTGAGCGTTCGCCGAACATCGCCGAGCTCTACCTGGCCAAGCAGCAGACCTTCGGCACCAACACCGTGGGCGACCTCTGCTCGCTGAAGAACCCGACGGCCTGGTCGGCGAACCCGGCGACCAACGCGGCGAACGCTGCTAATGTCGAGGCAACCTGCCGCGCCATGATGCCGAACGCGACGGCGGCGACCACCTACTATGCAGGTGCCGGTGCCAACGACAACGCGACCTTCGGCTTTGCCTGGCCGAGCGCCGAGGGCAATCCGAACCTGAAGCCGGAAAAGGCGGATACGTGGACGGCTGGCGTGGTGATCTCCTCGCCGTTCGACGCCCCGCTGCTCTCGCGCCTCCGCCTCACGGTCGATTACTATAACATCTCCGTGAAGGATGCGATCGGTCAGCAGTCCGTCGCTATCGCCCTGCGTTCCTGCTTCGACGCCAGCCTGAACCCGCTGATCTCGAGCAGCCCGGGCGCTGGTGCCGCGCAGTCGGCCGCTTGCCGTGCCATCACCCGCGACTCTGTCACCGGTGGTCTCGGCAACGTGAACCTGAGCTACGCCAACAACGGCCGCTTCAAGCTGGAAGGCATCGACAGCCAGCTCGATTGGTCGGCGCCGGTGGGCCCGGGTACGCTGGGTATCAACGCCCAGTTCACCTACCTGCTGCACTTCATGTCGGCCGAACTTCCGACCGACCCGATGCGCGATTATGCAGGCACCATGGGCCCGACGGCCAATGGTCTGAACGGCAACAACTATCGTTGGAAGCTGTTCACCAGTGCCAACTACAGCATCGGCAGCTTCATGCTGGGTCTGCAGTGGCAGCACCTGCCGGCGATCGAAGATGCCTCGGAAGCCATGTTCCACACCACCACGGTTGGCGCTCCGGCTTACGACATCTTCCACCTGAACGGCCGCTACAGCGTCACGCGTGACGTTGCCCTGCGCTTTGGTGTCGACAACCTGTTCGACAAGGCGCCGCCGCTCACCAACTACAACCCGGCAAACAGCACGCCTGCCACCAACGGTCAGCTCCGTGGCGGCAGCGTGGGTGGTCTGATGTATGACGACATCGGCCGTCGCTTCTACATCGGTGCGAACATCAAGTTCTAATCCGAGAGAACACCAAAAGAATCAGGGCTCTCCCTTCGGGAGGGCCCTTTTTCTTTGGGCGCAATCCGGCGGGGTTTGACTGGACACGGGCCGCACAACAGCCCAGATTCAGGTGGTTCGTCGGGCGGAAGGGCCGGATTTGGGAGAGTTGGGGGCGATTGCCCCGCTGCTCCTCCCGCATAGGCAGCCGACTGGTCAAAGGAGAGGGAAGAGACATGGCAACAGTGGTTCGCGTCCATGAGCTGGGCGCGCCGGACAAGCTCCGGTTCGAGGAGATCGAAATCAGAGCGCCGGGGCCCGGAGAAGTACGCATCAAGGTGGAGGCGGTTGGCCTCAACCGATCGGAGGCCATGTATCGCGCCGGCCGCTATCCCATCAAACCCGAGCTGCCGACATTGATCGGCTATGAGGGCTGCGGCATCATCGAGGCATTGGGCGAGGGCGTCACCGGCTTCAAGGAAGGCGACCGGGTCTGCGTGCTGCCGCGCTTCCGTCTCGGCCAATATGGCCTCTGGGCGACGCAGGCCATTGTGCCGGCCTACTGCCTGGAACCCATCCCGGCAGGCCTGACGCCGGCCGAAGGCGCCGCCATCTGGATGCAGTATCTGACCGCCTTCGCCATCATCGAAGTGGCAGACGTAGGCGTCGGCGACGGCGTCATCATCCGCGCGGCATCATCGAGCGTGGGCCTTGCCGCCATTCAACTCGCCAACTGGGCCGGCGCCACGTCCATCGCGGCGACGCGGACCAGCGCCAAGGCCGAGGCGCTGCAGGCGCAGGGCGCAGCGCATGTGATCGCCACCGAGGAGCAGGATCTGGTTGCCGAAGTGATGCGCATCACCAACGGCAAGGGCGCGCGCACCGCCTTCGATCCCGTGGGCGGCCCCTATGTGGAGACGCTGGCGGCCGCACTGGCCGAGCGCGGCATTCTCTTCATCTATGGCGGCCTTTCGGAAACGGCCACGCCCTATCCGCACTGGCATGCCGCCTTCAAAGGTCTCTCGCTGCGCGGCTGGGTGGCCTCGGAAATCTGGAACCATCCCCATCGCTACCAGAATGCGAAGGAGCGCATTCTCGCCGGCCTCGCCCAGGGCAAGCTCAAGCCGGTGATTGATAGGACTTTTCGCTTCGACGCGCTGGTGGACGCCAATGCCTATCTGGAATCCAACCAGCAGGTGGGCAAGATCGTGGTGACGATGGCTTGATGGAAGGCGCCGCGGGCGCGCGGTTCAGCGGCGCCTGCGGCCCCATCGGTGGCGGCGTTCATTGCGGGGCCGGACCGGCGGGGAAGCAGCCATCGTGGCCTCATCCCGTTTGGTCTGGGCCTGGCGAAAGGCATGTCTGTCGGCGCTCTGAGGATCGGAAGGCTCGCTGCCCTTCGAATCCAAAGGCCGGGGAAGGCTGGCCGAGCAGCGTTTGAATGAAGGCATGAAGGCCCGGCCTCATGCGAGGTATCGAGGTGCTTCGATTCCGGCCGGCCAGCCACCGATGGCGATTCGATGTGGGCGTCGACGGTCCGGAATCCCGGCCTGCGCCGGGTAACGGTGGGACCCAGGCATTCCCTGCGGCCAGATAGAAGCGGGATCGACCAGCATCCGCTCGTCACCACAGGCATTGTCCACGCCGCTGGGGCATGGCCGCGGAGCGAGCGCTCCCCGTCATCCGGGTCGCTCGCGCCTATTCGGCCGCGATGGCATCCTCGTCAGCGGGGCGCGCGATGCCGTAGAGCTTGGCGGCGTTATCCCAGGTGATCTTGCGCACGAAATCCGGGTCCGCGCCCTTGGTGAACTCGTCGATGGTCTTGCGGCTGTTGGGCCACACGCTGTCCGGGTGCGGATAGTCGGAAGCCCACAGCAGCTTGTCCTCGCCGTAGAAGTCCTTGAGCGCGACGGCGGTGGGGTTGTTCTGGAAGGTGCCGTAGATCTGCCGCTTGAACAGTTCGGAGGGCTTCATCTTGTGCGGGATGCCGCCGCGCGCCGCCCAGAATTCCTCGCCTTCCCACAGGCGGAAATGGCGATAATCCAGCTCCTCGACCACCCAGGGCAGCCAGCCGATCCCGCTCTCGGCAATCACTACCTTGAGGCCGGGGTGGCGCTCGAGAATGCCCCAGGCGAACAGGTCCACGAAGGGATCGAGGAACTGCTCGACGAACATCTTCACATGCAGGAACGTGGCGCCGGGTGAGCCCTTATATTTGTCGAACGCGCGGCTGACGCTGGGGAAGACCGTGACGTGGAAGGAGAGCGCGATGTCCTGCGCCTCCAGCAGCGCGAACAGCGGTTCCCAGCGCGGATCCTCCAGCCGGGGCTCGGCGACGGCGATCTGGAGATTGGCCTGGCGGAAGCCGCCGAGCGCGACGATATGCTCCAGCTCGCGCACCGCCGCCTCGGGATGCGGCGGCAGCATGGGCACGCCGATCAGTCGCTGCGGCGCCACCGCGCAGAACTCGTGCAGCCATTCATTATAGACGGCATAGCAGGCGTCGCGCAGTTCCTCGTCTTCGATGACCAGCGAAGTCACCGGGCCGAAGATGACATGCGCATAGACCTCGTCCCGGTCCATGTCGGCGAGGCGCAGCTCGGGGACGGCGGGGCGGCGCTCGGTCAAATCCGTGATTCCGCCGCGATCCAGCGCCGTGAAAATGGGCTTGGGGCCACTGAAGCCGGATGGCAGGCCGGACCACAGGCCCCAGCTCTGGCCGTCGCACATCCACATGCCGCGCCCGTCGACCACCTCCACGCGTGGGCCGCGCGCACGCAGATGCTCGGGCAGACGCGTTTCCCACAGATCGGCCGGAAGCTGGTTGAGATCCAGATGATCGTCGCAGGAAATGACGGGGTGTCGCATTGGCTTGCTCCTCATGCGCCCTTGCCGGGCGTCTGCTCTGCGGCCGTGCGCAAGGCGCCGCCGCGAAACGGTTTCAGGTGGACGATGGTTGCGCCATGCGCATGTCTGCAACGACGTGCACGGCAGGCAGCGTGATGGGCCGGTGGGCCTGCAACGGCGAACTCTCCCTGGCAGCAGCACGGCGCACGAGTCGCGAGCCGGCTAGTCGTTAGTGATCTAATCAATCTGCCCGTTCAGCCCGCGCGATGCAAGAGGGCCAGAGGCAACCATCGCCCGCAGAGGCTCAGCTGGCCGCAACACGTCTGGTCGGCGGGGGAATGAGCGTGCCGGCGGCGGCGCTGCACTCCACGCCGGATTCGTTCACATTGGCGCGGCGCAAGTCGCGCTTGTAGCGCGTATAATCATATTCGGTGCCGCGATGGAGCGTGCAGCGATTGTCCCAGATGAGCAGATCGCCGGTCTGCCATCGATGCGCATAGATGAAGCGCGGCTGGCTGGCGAAGGCCAGCAATTCCTCCAGCAGCGCCGCGCCCGCCTCATCGTCCATGCCTTCAATGCGATAGGCATGGCTGCCCACGAACAGCGCTTTGCGGCCCGAGGCACTGGTCCGCACCAGCGGCTGCCAGGCGCCGGGAACCATCTGACGGATATGCTCGGCTTCTTCGCTCTCGACGCCGCCCTTGATGCGGCTGGCGGCGAAGCTGTGATGCGCCCGCAGCGGCGCGATGCGCGCCTTCGTCTCGGTCGGCAGCGCATCATAGACATGCCGCAGATCGACAAATTCGGTCTCGCCCTTCTCCGGCGTCACGATGACGCCGCGCAGCATCGACCATTTACTCGGCAGATCGTTGAAGGAGCTGTCAGCATGGAACAGCTCGTTCCCCTTTGAGAATTTGGCGCGCTGGGAGGCGGGATCGATGATCTCGCCATCGGGATCGAGATTGGAGGCGTCGTAGAGCTCGGCGGCGATACGGCCGGGCTGGGCCTTGCGCGCGTCATAGCCCGGCGGCAGCTCCAGCGGGCCGAAGGCGCGGGCAAAGCGCAGATGATCCGCGTCGCTGATATGGCCCTGCCCGCGAATGCAGAGCACGGCATGCTCGGCCATCAGCTCCTCGACCAGCGCGACCAGCGCCGCATCCGGCGGCTGCGCCAGGTCCGCGCCGATCAGCTCGGCCGCAAAGATGTCGTGCAACCTGTTGACGTGCATGCTTGCCCTCTCCCCCTGGGCAGCCACTCGATTGCGGCTTCGTTCTGATACTATTCAGATTCTAATGATAACGCAATTCCAATTATTGGAGGAATGCGGACGCGGGAGGGATCACGCCGACGCCGGCGAAAGCGGTTCAGGCCATTGCCCGATGCAGCGCCAGCACCGCCTCGGCAAAGGCAGCCGGCGTTTCCGCGGCGGGGTCATGACCGGCATCGGGCAGGACACGCCGCTCCACGAGCGCGGGGAAGTGCGCGCCCGGCTCGGCAGCCCCCAGCAGCGCATCGGCGCCACTGAGCAGCAGTGTGGGCACGCACACCGGCGGCGGCGGCAGAAGCGCGGCGTCGAGCGCGGCATAGCGCAGATCGCCCGCCGCCGCGCCAATGCGGTGGGCATAGCTGTGCCAGGCGACCTGCGCGAAATCGGGATTGTCGAACGCGGGCGCCGTGCGCGCGAACAGCGCCTCGTCCACCAGACCCGGCGACCACAGCCGGCGCAGGTGCAGGCAGAGGTCACGCGGCCGCTCCGCCAGCGCGCGGCGACCCCGCTCCGACGCGAGATAATATTGATGCCAGAGCCGCTGCTCGAGCACCGCCGGCGCGGGACGCGCGGGATCGGCGAGGTCCTGGATCAGATAACCGCCCACGGCGAGGAGCGCGGAAAAGCGATCAGGCCAGAGCGCGGCGCAGATGCAGGCCGCGCGCCCACCCCAATCGAAGCCGGCGACCAGCGCGCGGTCCACCCCAAGCGCGTCGATCAGCGCAAGGGCATCGGCGGCAAGCGCCGTCTGCTGGCCCGAGCGCATCGTGGCGGCATCGCGAAAGCGCGTGGGCCCGAAGCCGCGCAGCCACGGCGCGTAGCAGCGCAGCCCCGCGTGGGCGAGCAAGGCGGCCGCCGCGTCGAAGGACCGCGGATCATAAGGGAAGCCGTGGAGCAGCAGCACGGGCGGCCCATCGGACGGGCCCCAGCATT
>DASRXY010000062.1:0-3048 GCA_035654035.1 Sphingobium sp.
CTTCCAGCGCGCGATAACCTGCATCCGAGCGGTCCTGCACCATCATGACGAAGCCGCTGCCATTGCCGAGACCACGCACGGTGGGCGGCGAGACCATGAAGATATTGGCCTCGTCCGTAAGCTGGGCAAACAGGCCGCTGAGCTTGCGGGCCAGGGCATCGGCGCTCTGCTCCGGCCCGCGCTCGGACCAGTCGGAGAGCTGCATGAAGATGGTGCCGGCATTGGAGGACTGCGCCTGCGTGGTGCCGTCCATGCCCGCCAGGTAGATGGCGCCGACCACGCCCTCCTGCTTGATGGCGGCATCGAAGGCCTTGTCGAGCACGGCATTGGTGCGGTCGAGCGAGGCACCCGGCGGCATCTGGACGACGCCGATAAGGATGCCCTGGTCCTGCTCAGGAATGAAGCCGGTGGGCGTGGCCGTAAGCCGCCAGCCGGCCATGGCGAGCAAGCCGACATAGACCACCAGCATGATGGCGGCCATGCGCACGAACCGGGCGGTCATGCGACCATAGCGGTCCGCCACCCAGTCGAAGCCCTCGTTGAACTTCTGTGCGCCGATGCGCAGCGGCCGCAGCCAGCGCGAGCCATGATCGACATGGCCCGGCGCGTGGGGCTTGAGCAGCAGCGCGGCGAGCGCAGGCGACAAGGTGAGCGAGACGGTGAGCGAGATGACCGCCGCTGCAGCAATGGTGACGGCGAACTGCCGGTAGAAGATGCCGGGGATGCCCGGTGTCAGCGCCGTCGGCACGAACACGGAGACGAGCACAAGGCCGATGGCGATGAGCGCGCCGGAGACTTCCTTCATGGTGCGGTGCGCCGCCGCGCGCGGCGTCATGCCGTTGCGGACATGGTTCTCCACCGCCTCGACCACCACGATGGCATCGTCGACCACGATGCCGACCGCCAGCACCAGCGCGAAGAGCGAGAGCGAGTTGATCGAATAGCCAAGTGCGAGCTGCACGGCGAAGGTGCCGACCAGCGCGATAGGAATGGCGATGATGGGGATGATGGCGGCGCGCCAGGTCTGGAGGAAGACCATGATGACCAGCACCACCAGCACGACCGCTTCGAACAGCGATTCCTGCACCGAGCTGACCGACGCGGCGACGAACGCCGTAGGATTGTAGGGCGCGGCATAGGTCATGCCCGCCGGCAGATCGCGACCGATAAGCTCCATTTCGTTGAGCACGAGTTCGGCTGCATCGAGCGCGTTGGCGCCCGGCTGCTCGATCACGGCGATGGCGACGCCCCGGTCGCCGTTATAATAAGCGCGGATGCCGTAATCCTGCCCGCCCAGCTCCACACGGGCAACATCGCGCAGCCGCGTCATCGATCCGGTGGCGGGATCGGACTTGAGCACCACGTCGGAGAATTGCTCGGGATCGGCGAGGCGCCCCTGCACGTCGAGCGGCACCTCGAAGGCGGGGTTACGCACGCCCGAAGGCGCCTGCCCCAGCGAGCCGCCGGCCACCTGCACGTTCTGCGCACGCAGCGCCGCGACGATCTCGCTGGCGGTGATGTTGCGCGCGGCCGCCCGATCCGGGTCAATCCAAACACGCATGGAATAGTTGCCGCCGCCGAACACATTGACGCCGCCTACGCCCTTGAGGCGCAGCAGTCGGTCGCGGATGACCGTCTGCGCATAGTTGCCGACATAGTCGACATCGAGGCCGGAGCCCTTGTCCGCGGTCAGCGTCAGGATCATGAGGAAGCCGGTGGCCTGCTTGTTGACCGTGACGCCCACCTGGCGGACCTGCTCAGGCAGGCGCGGCTCAGCGAGGCGGACACGGTTCTGCACCAGCACCTGCGCGGCATCGAGGTCCGTCCCCGGCTCGAAGGTGACGGTGATCTGCGCTTGGCCCTGGGTCGAGCTGCTCTGGATATAGAGCATGTTCTCGACGCCGTTCACTTCCTGCTCGATAGGCGCGGCGACCGTCTCGGCGATCGTCTCGGACGAGGCGCCGGGATAGGGCGCGGAGATGACGATGGTGGGCGGTGCGATCTCGGGATATTGCGAGAGCGGCAGCAGCGGGAAGCTGAACGCGCCGATCAGCGTGATGAAGATCGCGATCACGGCCGCGAAGATCGGCCGCTCGATGAAAAATCCGGAGATATTCACGGGAGTCTCTCCTCAGCGTCCGCTCGCGGGCAGCGCCGTCGAGGCGGGCGGCGCGGCATCGGCGCCGGGCGCCTCTTGCAGCGGAGCCTCTTCGATCTTGCCCGGCTTGGCCGTGACCTTCTGGCCCGGCCGCGCACGCTGGATGCCGCCGATGATGACACGGTCGCCGCGGGCGATGCCACTGCGGATCACGCGCAGGCTGCCACTGAGCGGGCCGACCTCCACCGGGCGCGCTTCCACCACATCGTCCTTGCCGACCACATAGAGCACGCGGCGCGCGCGGTCCGAAACGATTGCGGCATCGGGCACCAGCAGCGCCGGATAGGGGCGCGAGGCCTCCAGCCGCAGATTGCCGAACATGCCGGGCTTGAGGAAGCCGTCCGCATTGGGAATGACGGCCCGCGCCATGATGGTGCCGGCACCCGCGTCAATGGCATTATCGATGAAATCGAGCGTGCCGGTGCGCGTATAGTCGCTTTCGTCGGCCAGCTTCACGCGCACGGAGGCGCCGCGCTCGCCGGTGCCGCCGCGCTGATATTTGAGGAGCTGGGCTTCGGAACCCCGAAAGGTGAAATAGAGCGGATTGGTAGAGACGATGGTGGTGAGCAGCGTCTGATCGGCCGTCACGGAATTGCCCGGATCGACCCGGCGATAGGAAATGCGGCCCGAAACCGGCGCTGTCACGCGCGTGAAGCCGACATCGAGCGAACGGGCGCGGACCTGCGCTTCTGCCGCGGCGACCTGCGCAGCGGCGGAGCGGGCGGCGGCCTCGCGCGCCTCAAGCTCTTCCTGGCTCGCCGCGCGGGCGGCGGCGAGCGTCTTGGAGCGCTCCAGCTCCGTGCGCGCATTGGCGAGGCTGGCCTGCGCCTGAGCGAGCTGCGCGCGCGCCTGCGCCAGCGCGGCCTCGGACGGACGAGCATCGACGGTGA
>DASRXY010000063.1:0-2614 GCA_035654035.1 Sphingobium sp.
TCACCGCCATGCAGCGCTGGCTGGGCGAAGTCGCCAAACGCGCCAGTGACATCGCGCAGGCCGATGCGGTCGATACGGGCGGCTGCCACACCAGCTATCTCCAGGGCTTCATCACCATGGGGAATATCGGCGGCTGGATCGAGGATGCGCGCGGCGCGCTGGAGAAGGCGAGCTATAACGGGCCTTCCAAGGCTATGCCCACTGTCGAGGTGCGTACTCAGTTCGTGCCCTATGATCTGGTCGGTGTGATCGGGCCGTGGAATGCGCCGATGATGCTGGTGCTGCTCGATGCCATTCCCGCGCTGTTCGCGGGCTGCGCCGTACTCATCAAGCCTTCCGAGGTGACGCCGCGCTGGGTCGAGCCGCTGTTCGAAACGGTGCGCGCGGTGCCGGAGCTGGCCGCCGTGTTCGATGCCGTGCAGGGCGATGGCGAGACCGGCCGCCAGCTTATCGACACGGTAGACCTCGTGTGCTTCACCGGCAGCGTGCCGACGGGCCGCAAGATCGCCGTGCAGTGCGCCGAGCGACTCATCCCCTGCTATCTTGAGCTGGGGGGCAAGGACCCGGTGATCGTTACCGAAACCGCCGATCTGGACCGCGCCACGACCGCGGTGCTGCGCGGGGCGGTGCACGCCAACGGCATGGTCTGTTTCTCAGTCGAGCGCATCTATGTCGCGCGCGCCATCCACGATGCCTTCGTGGCACTGCTCGTCGAGAAGGCGGGCAAGGTTCGCCTCACCAGCGACGATCCGCGTGCCGGCCATCTCCACCCCTTCACCTTCGCGCCGCAGGCGGCCATCGTGGCGCAGCATCTGGCCGACGCGGTGGCAAAAGGCGCGACGATCCTCACCGGGGGGCAAGTGGAGGAGATCGGCGGCGGGCTCTACATGCGGCCCACGGTGCTGACTGGTGTCACCCACGACATGCTGGTGATGCGTGAGGAGACGTTCGGCCCCGTGCTGCCGGTCATGCCATTCGACAGCATCGATGAGGCCGTGGCGCTGGCCAATGATACGATCTTTGGCCTCACTGCCTCGGTCATCGCCGGCCGCGAGGACGAGGCGCTGGCTATAGCGGAGCGCGTGAATGCCGGCGCGGTGTTCGTGCAGGATACGTTCCTTACCTTCGCCAAGAACCGTACCATCGGCACCAACAGCTTCGGCGCCTCAGGGGTGGGCGGCGGCGCGCGCACCGGGCCGGAGGCGATCCTGCGCTTCGTGCGCCGCAAGGCGCTGCTGACGCAACATGGCGCGCCCGCGGACATTCAGGACGATCATCATCTGGGGCGCGTTAACGAGAAGGAGAATGGGGAAGATGCCCAACTGGACGCTCACCGCCGAGGACCGGCTTGAAATCCAGGAGCTGTATGCGCGCTACGCCTGGGGCATCGACCTGGCGGATGCGGACATGGCGATGTCCACCTTCACGCAGGATTGCTGGTTCGATCATCTCTGGCAGGGCAAGGTGCGGGGGCATGAAGCGATCCTCAAGAACCTCCAGTCGCTGTGGAACGACCGCCAGCACTGGTGGTACGGCCGCCAGCATCTGATGAACCATTTCATCATGGAGCCACGGGAAACGCCCGGCGAAGTGGACGTGCGCTGCTTCTTCCAGATCATCCAGTTCCAGACCGACTATCGTACCAATTTCGTGTTCGGTATCGGCACGCGCATCGATCATGTGACGCGCAAGGAAGGGCCCTGGCGCTTCCAGTCGCTCAAGGTGAATGCCTGGACGGAGGCCGATCAGGTGCCGTGGAAGGGCGAGCTGCTGATGGCCAAGCGCCCCGTGCATAAGGCCGAGCCGGTGGCGGGGAAGGCGTGAGCTGGCAAGTGCACACTCAGCCGTTCTCCGGCGAAGGCCGGGGCCCCGTGACCGCGCGCGATGATAGCCCCAAAGGGCTGGGCCCCGGCCTTCGCCGGGAAACAGGCAGGAGGCGCGAGCCATGAAGATCACCGCCGCCGTCAGCCGCCCCGGCCTGCCCGAGCCGCGTCTGGAGAGGCTGGAATTGGAAGCCCCGCGCGCCGGCGAGATGCTGGTGCGCATCGTCGCGGTCGGCATCTGCCATACTGATCTGCACGAGCATCCCGGTCGCCATTCGCCTCAGCCCATCGTGCTCGGCCATGAAGGTGCGGGTGTGGTCGAGTCATTGGGCGCGGGCGTGCGCGGCTTCGAGGTAGGCGATCATGTCGTCCTCTCCGGCTCATCCTGCGGCCAGTGCCCGAGCTGCCTCGCCGGCCGCCCGACCTATTGCGACCTCGCCATGCCCTTGAGCTTCGGCGGCAAGCGGCTGGACGGCTCGATCGCGCTTTCCTGCGAGGGCGAGGGCATTCATTCGCATTTCTTCGGCCAGTCGAGCTTCGCCACCCACAGCATCGTACCGGAGCGCACGGCGGTGAAGGTCGACAAGGCGCTGCCGCTGGAGATGCTGGCGCCGCTGGGCTGCGGCGTCATCACCGGCGCCGGCGCGGTTATCGAGGCGCTTAAGGTCGGCTATGGCGACAGCATCGCCATCTTCGGCACGGGCGGCGTGGGCCTCTCGGCGGTGATGGCGGCGCGGTTGACAGGCGCACGGCGCATTATCGCGGTGGATATCAACCAGGCCCGGCTCGAT
>DASRXY010000064.1:0-12387 GCA_035654035.1 Sphingobium sp.
GCGCAGGCGGTGCTCCAGCTCGGCCATGGAGGGCGGCAGGATGAACACGCGCACGATGTCCGCGCCGTGTGCCTGGTAGAGCTGCTGCGCGCCCTGCCAGTCGATGTCGAACAGCACGTCGCGGCCGGCCTCCAGCATCTCGTACACGGGCGCCCGGGGCGTGCCGTAGCGGTGGTCGAACACATGCGCCCATTCCAGGAACTGATTGTCCGTCACCATCTCGCGGAAGCGGGCGAGGTCCACGAAATGATAGTCGCGCCCGTCCACTTCGCCCGGCCGCATCGGCCGCGTGGTGGCGGAGACGGACATGGCAAGGCCGGGCTCGGCCGCCAGCAGCTTGCGCGAAATGGTGGATTTGCCCGCGCCAGAAGGCGAGGAGAGGACGAACAATACGCCGCGCCGGCGGAATCCGGTGGCGGAACGCTGCAGGGTGTCGATGTCGGTCTCGGCCATGCCTGCTGTTGCCGCGAGATGCGCCGCGCGTCAATCCGCTGGGACGATTGCGCCGCGCGGCGGACTGTGGAAAAGCGGGCGGCGAGTTTCGGAGAAGGAGGGAGTTTCCAGTGAAGGCATCGCTTCTCATCTGCGCGCTGGCCGGCGCGGTGCTGCTGCTGGGCGCCTGCGCCACCGTCAAGGGCGTGGGCCGGGATATCCAGTCGGTCGGCCAGGCCGGCGAAGACGTCATCAAGGGCCGCTAGGCTGCCGGGTCGGGGGATCGGTCAGCGGGCAGGCGGGTGAGCCGGGCGCCCGTCTCCACCCCGGCCGAGCCGGGGCCGTCCTCCCCGCCCGGCGCGGCGCGGGGGGTGCGCGCCGCCGGCCTCATCCTCCTGCTCGCCGGCGCCAGCGCGGGACTGCTCCACGCCATGGGGCGGACGTGGATGTGCACCTGCGGGCAGGTGCGGCTCTGGGCGGGCGGCGTGCACACGCCGGACAATTCGCAGCAGCTCGCGGATTGGTACAGCTTCAGCCATATCATTCACGGCATGCTCTTCTATGCCGGGCTGCGCTGGCTGGCCCCGCGCCTTGCGCTGCGCTGGCGGCTGACTCTTGCCGTCGCGGTGGAATGCGGCTGGGAGCTGCTGGAAAATTCGCCCCTCATCATCGAGCGCTATCGCGCCGCCACCATCGCCATCGGCTATACCGGCGATTCCGTGCTCAACAGCATGAGCGACCTTGCCATGATGATGCTCGGCTTCGCGCTCGCCGCCCGGCTGTCATGGCGCTGGACGCTGGCTCTGGCCGTCGCCATGGAGCTGATGACGCTCGCCGTCATTCGCGACAATCTGGCGCTGAACATCCTGATGCTCGTCTGGCCGCTCGATGCCATCCGCCAGTGGCAGGCGGGCCTTTGAGCGCTCACGCGCCCTGACTGCCCCTCCGGCGCACAGGGAGCCGGTTGTGCCAAATCCACCGGGATCGCGGGCCACTTGCACGCCACCCCGCCTTTGCCGGGCGGCGTGCAGCCAGCTTCAAGCAGCCCAAAGCGCCTACTTGATGTCGCCCGCCAGGTTGATGCGGAAGATCATCGCCGTTGCCTTGTCAGACAGCTCCACGTCCGTAAGGTCGGCCGCCACGCTCGCCAGCTCCGCCGAGCGGACGCAGAATTTCTCACGCTGCTGGGTGAGCGAATATTGGTTGTAGAGCTTGGTCATGTGCGTGTCGTACATGGCCTGCCACTTCTTGGCGTCCTGCTTGCGGAACTGGTCCAGCTCGGTCTGCACCGCCGCCGTGAGCAGTGCCTTATGCGTGGTCAGCAGGCGGTTGTAGGACGGGATGAGGTTCGCATGCACCTTGGGGTCGCAGATCAGCGCGGCCACGTTCAGCGCCGAGCGCAGGTGCCAGAGGTCTTCCGCGCGGCTCGCCGTCACCAGCTCGGGCGGCACGGGTTCGAGCACCGGCAGCGGCGGCGTGGGCGGCGGATTTTCCGGCAGCGGGACGACGATGGTCTCAAGTGGCGGCGGCGCCTTGGTGGCGCAGCCCGCTAGCAACCCCGCCGCGACGATGGCCGGCAGGAACGCAACGAAAGTCCGCGACGCCGCGCTCCTCATGTGAGTCATTCCTTGGCTCCCTCTCCCTGATGCAAGCACGGTTCATGGCTCATTGCGCTGCTCTGCCGCCACCGCGACTCAGATGCAAGCGATACCGTCCGGCCGCACGCGATCAGACGAGTCTGCCGGTCGGTGAGCCGAGGAGAGGGGCCGGAAAGCGGCGGTGGGCGGCGCTCAGGCGGGCTGGCGCTGCGCCGCGATCATCTCCTGCAACACCACGATGCGTGCGCGTTCGCGCGTCCAGTCCTGCGAGGGGAAGGCCTGCACCTTGTTGAGCAGGGCGCGCAGCTCCTTCTTGCGATCTTCGATGGTGATGGGCTCCATGCACGGTCTCCTTGGCTTTGAGGGCAGCGTTGGATGGAGACTCGCTATAGCAGAAATCAGCCGCGCCGTCGCCGGCAGGCAAACACCGCCCGGCCGGAGCCGGACGGTGTTCCATCGCAAAGCGCGTGTCTTTAGCGGCAGACCAGATTGCCCCGGTCGATGTCGTGGCCGATGGCACCGCCGGCCGCCGCGCCGAGCAGGGCGCCGAGCACGCTGGAGCGGCCCCGGTCCAGCCGGTCGCCAATGATGCCGCCGATGGCCGCGCCGACGATGAGGCCGGTCGTGCCGTCGCTGCGGCGGCAATAATAGCGGTTGTCCGATCCGCGGTAGATGCGCATCTCGCGCGTCACCCGGATGGGCGCGTAGCCGCCGCGATAATAACGGTCGGCATAATAGCCGCGATAGCGCGGGTCCGGCCGGTTCCAGTCATAGCGGTGGATCACCACGACCCGGTCGGGCCGGCCGGTGCGCGAGTGGTGGCGATTGTCGTGCCGGTCGCGCTTGTGCCAGCCCTCATGGCGGCCATTGTCGTGGCGGCGATCGTGCCGGTCGTGATCGTGACGCTGGGCCAGCGCGGGTGTCGCCGCGATGCCGCTGATGGTCATGGCGCCAAGCGCAAACGCCGCGATCCCGGTTTTAAAAAGCCTGTTCATCTCTCACTCCGATCCTTCCTCTTCGGTTTCCTGGTTCTGCGCGCCGGCCGGTGAAGCGATTCTGAACCTCGGTGAAAGGTGCCGTTCATGCTGCGCTGAAGCAATCGCGTGCTGCTGCACCCCGCCGCGGGCCTGTAGCCGGTCCCCTGCAACCAGCCCCGCAACCAAAGACGGAACGGCGCGTTTTTCGCCGCAGGACAATCTGGACAGGACAGGACCCTAGAGATGAAAACCGGCGCTCTCCTTACCTTGCTGCTGATTGTCGCTGTGCCGCTGGCCGGCTGCGCGACGGTGAAGGGCTTTGGCCGTGACGTGGAATCGGTCGGCGAGGCCGGCTCCGACGCCATCGACTGAAAAGGCGGGCTCCGCGCGTTCCAGAGAAAGGACAGGTCATGAAGACTTCCGGAAAGCCGCATGCCAGGCCGCACGCGATACTGCTCGCGGCCCTCATGGGCGCGACGCTGGCGCTCAGCGCCTGCGCCACGGTGAAGGGGGCGGGTAAGGATATCCAGTCGGCCGGACAGGCCGTGGAGGATGAAATCAATGAGTAACCGTCGGTGGCGCTCACTCCGGCAGGCCGGGGCCTGCGCGCAGCAAGGGGTCAGCCATGACCGACACTGATCGCAAACCGGCACCCCCCGCCGACATCAACGACCCCGACCGGCAGAATGCCGAGCAGGACGAAAGCGGCACGCAAGCGCAGGACGTGGCGCAGGAAGCACTGGAGCACCCCACCGCCACACGCGAGGAAGGGGAAACCGAGCGAGGAGGCCACAGCGACCCCACTCAGCTCATCCCCGACGATACGCCCGACCTCGTCGAACGGATGAAGGACATGGACCGCTCCGGCCGCATCGACATGGGCGCCTTCGACGGCGAGGAGAATATGGACGACGAGGATGGGTCGGTGCCGGAATAGGGGAGGCGTCGGTGAAATGCGGCGGGAGCAGCCGTGAGGACACTCAAGCAAGCCCGTGACGAAAGCAAACTCGACCAGTTCGCCAAGGATTACGAGAACGACGCCCCGGGGCGACGAGGACGCCTTTAACGCGACTTTGGCGTCAATGGCCGGAACGTCGAAAGCAGTTCCGGAAGCATCGTCTCGGGCGATTGCGACGGTTGAAGCAATACTCGAATTCCTTGACGTAGCGGTCAAGGTGCTGGGCTCACGCTGATGTGCGTCCATTGGATCGAGCATTTGATGTGCCGCCAGAAGTTCTCGATCCCGTTGACCGTGACAACCTCGGCAAGGCGGTAATCGTAGTAGGCATATTCCTCCGCGCCGTGGTTCACGCGGGCATGGCGATAACCACATCGGCAAGGCGACCGTAGCGGCGCAGTTCGTCGACATGGATGTTGCCGCCAGTCAGAACATTGGACTTCACGAACGGCTCTAACGTCTCGCGGCGCTGGTTAGGGACAACGGGGGTCACAATGTCGCCGCCGCGCTCCAGAGCGCCTGACGACCGCCTTACCGGCAGAGTCGCGCATGTGCGTCCCCTTCTTGACGCCGCCGATCAGCGTTTCGTCGATCTCTACGTTCGTGCCCAGCCTGCCGATTGGGCGCTCGCCGTCAACGTCGGCCATGTGCTGGCGAATCAGCGAGGCCATGCGCCACGCGGTCTTGTAGGTTACGCCAAGCTGACGTTGCAGTTCCTTGGCCGAAACGTCGTGAACAGGTGGATCGCGTAGAACCAGAGCTGGAGAGGCGTGCGGGTCTGCTCAAAGGGCGTGCCCACGGTCGGATGTGGGTATGACCGCACCACTGGCAGGAATAGGCGCGCTCGGCTTTGATGCGGAACCACTTGGAAGGGCGCTCGCGGGCCAGGCAGGTGAAGCCCTGTCCCCAAAAAAGAGCGGGCGGCTCCATCCGGGGCCGCCCGCATCGCTTTCACGCTCGGCGCCGGTCTGCCGCCGGCCGCCGCGCGCTGGCTTCGCGTGCCTTATTCGGCGGCGACGCCGGCATTGGTGAACATGTCTGCGCTCTCTTCGCTCTCGGCCTCTTCGCTGTCATTGGCGCGCAGTTTCCGGCGGCGGTCGAAGCTTTCCCACACGTCGTTCCAGTTGCCGCGCGTCGCGCCCTTGGAATATTCCGTCGCGCGCGTTTCGAAGAAATTGGCATGTTCCACGCCGTTGAGCAGCGGCGTGAGCCAGGGCAGCGGGTGTTCCTCGATCATGTAGATCGGCTGCAGGCCGAGCTGGCTGAGGCGCCAGTCCGCGATGTAGCGGATGTAGCGCTTGATTTCCTTGGCGGTCATGCCGGGCACTGGCCCCATCTCGAAGGCGAGGTCGATGAAGGCATCCTCCAGCCGCACTGTCTTCTGGCAGCAGTCGATGATGTCTTCCTTCACCGCGCGGGTAAGGCACTGGCGCTCTTCGACGAAGGCGTGGAACAGCCGGGTGATCCCTTCGCAGTGCAGGCTCTCGTCGCGCACCGACCAGCTGATGATCTGGCCCATGCCCTTCATCTTGTTGAAGCGCGGGAAGTTCATCAGCATCGCGAAGCTGGCGAAGAGCTGCATGCCTTCCGTGAAGCCGCCGAACATGGCGAGCGTGCGGGCAATATCCTCGTCATTGTCGACGCCGAACTGCTGCATGTAGTTGTGCTTGTCGCGCATCGCCTCATAATCGAGGAAGGCGCTATATTCGCTTTCCGGCATGCCCACCGTATCGAGCAGGTGGGAATAGGCCGCGATGTGGATCGTCTCCATGTTGGAGAAGGCCGTGAGCATCATCTTGATCTCGGTCGGCTTGAACACGCGGCCATATTTGTCGTGATAGCAATCCTGCACTTCCACGTCCGCCTGGGTGAAGAAGCGGAAGATCTGCGTGAGCAGGTTGCGCTCATGCTCGGAGAGATTCTGCGCCCAGTCCCGGCAATCCTCGCCCAGCGGCACTTCCTCGGCCATCCAGTGGACCTGCTGCTGACGCTTCCAGAAGTCGTAGGCCCAAGGATATTCGAAAGGCTTGTAAACCTTGCTGGCTTGAAGAAGAGGCATGACGAACGCTCCGGAACATGACGTGAACGATGCAAGATAGAGCGCTATGCTACGCCCTTCTGGTACAATGTCTAGTGGTTGATGAGGAACTTCAGCATTCTTTGGCGGGGCCTCTCATAGCCCTGAATCCGGCGGCGGGGCGGCTCCGCGCGGCAAGCGGCCGGCACGCCGGATTGCAGCGCGGCACGGGCGCTCACGAGGCCGCGATCCTTTCGAGTCCCCAGGCGAACACCGCGAGGATGAGCGCCAGCGCGCAGAACATGGTGCCGGCGATGCGCTTGGCATAGACGCCCTGTTCGCTGCGCGCGGGGCGCGCGAGGATGGTGCCGCCGGCAAGGGCAGCGGCGGCCGCGACGCAGGCCATGACGAGCGCGGCGCGGGTCACGGGCGCTCTCTCCGGCGCTCGACATAGATGGTGCGCGTCACCGTCCGGGTGCGCTGGGCGCCCACGCCCAGGAAGACGATACCCACGAAATAGCCGAAGTCGTACCAGCCGCCCGTGTTCGGCACGGCATAGATCGCCACCTCGGGCACGAACAGCGAGACGAGCCATGCGATCGGGAAGATGAAGCCGTGCCACAGGCCGAGCAGGAAACCGGGCGTATCCGGGCCCTGCGCCACGGTCTGGGCGGTCTGCCGCGCGCAGCCGGCGAGCAGCGGCAGCGCGAGCAGCGACGAACCGAGCCGTCTCGCCGACAAGCTGTGCAGCGATGGAGCCCAGCGGCCCTCGCCAAAACGGAACCGAAGCGCGGCCTTGCTCATTTTTCCCATGTATCCCTTATGCAAGGAGAGCAGAAATGTTCGAGAAATGGCGCATCAAGGAACATATGGAAGTCAGCGACGCCACGGGCCGTCATGTCGGCACGGTGGACGAGGTGGAAGACAACCGCATCAAGCTGACGCGCAGCGATTCCCCGGACGGCGCCCATCACTATGTTGACTGGGAATCCGTGGACCGCATCGAGGATAATCGTGTCTATCTGAAACAGGGCACGCCGCTGCCCGGCATGGCGGACAGAGGTATGGCGGAGACGGGTGCGGGCATGCGCAGCGGCAGCGATGCCACCGGCAGCGGCCCCGCGCCCGATCTTCCGGCCGAGGATCGCCCGTTGTTCGGCACCAGCGGTCATGGCACGGGCATGGGCGGCTCCGGCATGGTCTGAGCCGTGGCGGGTCCGATCCCGATGCCCGGTGCGATTGCATAGGCATCTGCAAGCCGGGACGCGTCGCAGGGCGTTCAGGTTACAGATGTCGGGCCCGGCTCTTGATGAAAGAGCCGGGCCAATTGCGTGATGGAGCCGAGGCGCGCTCGCAGAGGGAAGCGGGCCGCCTCCCGCGCACCTGCCCGCCCGCCGCAACACGGAGCCCGTTTTCCGATGAAGGCGCGTTTGCGGGGCCGGGCACGCAAGGCCGCGGCCAAGGCCGTGCCCATGCACCTCTCCCCCGGAACGCTCCCTCCACACACCGCTCTCCGCCTGCACGGGCGAACCGCCTCATCAGGCAGGTGCCGACCGAAGGTTGATGCGGCGATGCTATGGCCTTTTCACTTTCCCCGCCACCGGAAAGGCGGCGCGCGGCGATTAAGCTGGGGATAACCCGCGCAAGGGGGCGTATCCCACGCGACGAGCGGGCATGGCCGCCGCTGCGCCGCCATCCGCGTCTGCCCCGCGCGCAAGCAGCCCACCTGCACCGCGATGCGGGCGGCTCCGCCTTCAGGGTTGGCGGAAGCGCCAGCGGCCGGAGTCCGTGGCCGGATCGAAGCGGACGAGCGCAGGCGTGCTGGCGCCGATGGCCACCAGCGCCACCGGCTTCGTCGGATCGGGCATGGCCTTGGGCTGGATGCGATAGGTCCCGTCCGTCAACTGGTCGATCTGCCAGAGTTGCCCCGCCGCGTTGCCGTCCGTCTTGGTCGTCACGACAGATCCGTCTTTCCCCACCGTCAGCGCCCGGTCGGTGCCGGCTATGGTGATGCGATAGAAGGGCGCGCCGAAGGAGCCGCCCGCCTCGGGCACGGGCGTGACGGTCCACTTCTGGTGGGCGCGCACCATGTAATCGCCCAGCTCCACGGCAATCTCGCCCTGCGGCCAGTGCGCGCTGTTTTCCGCCAGCGTCTGGTCCGGGATCGGCGTTGTGGGTGCATTGGGGTCGCCAAAGAAGCTGCGGCGCGGATCGAAGGCGATGCGTACGAAATCGACGGCCAGTTCCAGCGACCGGCCACTGCGCTCGGATTCGATCTCATAGGTGCCGGCTTCGATGTTTTGGCCTTCCACCGGCCAGCCGTCCCGCCAGAGCAAGGGCGCGATGCCAAGCACGCTGCGCCCGCTGCGATCCATATCGGCTTCATAATGCATCGAGAATTTCTCGACGCCTTGGCCCAGGTCGATCAGGCCGAAATGGCCGGGACCGATAAGCCGCCCGCGCGCATTGGAAACGAGCTTGCCGCCGCCTTTGAGCAGCGGAATGCCCATATGGTCCACATAGGGGCCCGTGATCTCGCGCGAGCGGCCGACGCGGATATTGTAGGTGGAGTTCGGCCCGTCGCAGCAGGTGCCGTGGGTGCCGAGCAGATAATACCAGCCATCGCGATACATGAGCGCCGTGGCTTCCATGTCGATCGCCACGTCGACCGCCTTGTTGCCGGCCAGCCGCTCGCCTGTCTTCGGGTCCAGCTCGACAATGCGAATGGCGCCGAAATAGGTGCCGTAGCTCAGCCAGAGCCGCCCATCGACATAGAGGAAGGCGGGATCGATCGCATCGGCATTCTCGATGCCGTCGCTCGCGGCGACCACGCCCACCTCATGATAGCCGAAATCGGGCGAGGCGGGGTCGAGCGTCTTGGTCCACATGATCTTGACCTGGCTGGCATGGCCGCCATTGAGGCCGCCGCCGCCCACGGCATAGGCGACATAATAGCGCTCGCCGATCTTGATGACGTCGGGCGCGACGCCGCCGCCGGTGCGGATGGGCCCGCTCTGCCAGGTCCAGCCGTCCTGCGAGACCAGGCCGCCGCTGCCCGTGCCGAAGGTGTACCATTTGCCGTCCGAGAAGGTGAGCGTGGAGGGATCGTGGATGAAAGGCTTGCCCGCCAGCGATTCCGCCGGTGCGGCGGCATGCAGGCACAGCCCCATTGGCAGGCAGGCGGCGAGCGCGCTCAGGCGGCGGGCCCGGGTGCGAAAGGAAATGTGCGTGTCCGTCATGGTCGCGCCCTTCACTTGATGTCGATGGTGATGTCGCGCAGGGGCTTGCCCTGGTCGTCGATGAAGCGCAGGCAGAAGTCGCTCAGCCCCGGGCCGTTGATGACTGCGCCGCGAATGATGTTGCGCCCCTTGCGCAGGGTGAGCGGCTTCGAGACCACGTCATCCATCACCATGCGCCGGTCGTCGAACAGGCCCACGGTCTCCGCGCCGTTCACCCACCACATGGAGGCCGAGTTGGAGCCCACCGCCAGCCGCACATTCTCGATGTCGTGGGGCGCATCGACGATGGTGACGGCCCAGAAGATCACGCCATAGGTCGGCTTGCCCAGCGCCTGCGCGAAGTTGAACAGCTTCACATCGAACAGCTTGGCGTCATAGGCATGCCATTTGAGCGGCTCGGCCGCCTGCACGGTCTGGCCATCGCGCGGGACGATGGTGAACTGGTCGGGGAAGTAGCGCGTGGTGAGCGCCTCGCGCACATAGCTGTCGGTAAAGCCCGCATTGGAGCGGTTGGGCTTGACGATGGGCTCCAGCAGCAGCCAGCGGCGGATGAAGCCCTCGGCGTCCGGTGTGGTGGGGGTCGCCCCCGCGGGCACCAGATAGGGCGTCAGGTCACGCGGATCCGTTTTGGCGTCGCCCTGCGCGATCGCTGCGCCGCCAAGTGCCACGCTCAATGCGAGCGATAGCCGGCATGCCGTGGCGCCCCACTGTTTCATGTGCATTCCCCTTCGTCATGTTCAGGATGGTGTCTGGTGGCGGTGGTCCGGGCGCGGTGCGGCGTCTCAGGCGAGCAGGATGCGCCGCACGGCTCCTTCCGGGTCGTCCGCCATGCCGCATTCATTGTCGAAGACCATGGTCTGGCAGCGCGTGGGGTCGCTCGGCGTCCAGGCGAGGCCCGGTTGGGACGGGTCGCCCGTCCGCGCGAAAGCAGCCCAGGCGCCGGCCATCTTGCGGGCCAGCGCTTGCGCTTCGGGCGTGTTGCCGGTGCCCTGATCGCACAGGCGCGTATTGTCGAAGCAGAACGCCAGCTCGGCGGTGTGCCAGGCGCCGCACTGCCCGTCGAGCTGCGGCGATTGCCAGCTGAACCAATATTGATAGACCGGCGCGCCCTGCTGGGCGTGTTTGAGCCGCACCATGCGCTGGACGTTGTTGCGCTGGCCCAGCCCACCGACACCATAAGACAGCGTGCGGATGCTTTTTTCCGGGTGCGCTCGCTTCATGGCGGCGATCAGCGCATCCGCCTTCTGGGCGCCGAGATATCCGGCCAGCGTCGCGCGCCATTCCGCTTCGCTCGGATTGGAGCTGTAGCTCATGCCTTCCTCGCTTACGCAGCCGATGATGACGGGCACGTCCTTCGAGACGTCCGGCGCGGCATCCTGAAAGGACCGCAGCGTGATCTGCTTGCCGTCGAGCGTCGGCGTCCAGCCGACGCGCGGCGTGCCTGTGGCCGGGAAGCCGAGCCGCATGGGGGAGGGGCCGTTCATGTCCGCCGCGATCCGGTTGCCGGTGTCGAACAGCGTTTGCCATGGCATTTTCTGCAACGCGGCGATGTCCCGCGCGCCCACGCCCAGCGCAGCGATCAGCCGGCGGGAAAATTCGCGTGATTGGGCGCTGTCCGGAATGTTGCCGCCGCCGCCGGACTGGACGATGGCGCGGTGGATCAGCCCCTTGCCGGCGGGCATGCCGAGCATGGTGGTCACTTTCGAACCGCCGCCGGATTGGCCGTAGATCAGCACGCGGTCGGGATCGCCGCCGAAGCTCGCCGCATTTTCCCGTACCCAGCGCAGGGCGGCAATGCAGTCCATCATGCTGCAATTGACGGCGTCCTCATAGGCGCCGCCGCCCACCTCGGTCAGGTCGAGGAAGCCCAGCACATTGAGCCGATGGTTGATGGTGACGATGACGACATCGTGATGGCGGGCCATCTGGGCGCCATCGTGCGAGGCCAGCTCATAGGAGGAGCCGAAGCTGAAGCCGCCGCCGTGGAAATAGACCATCACGGGCCGGCTGCCGCTCAGCGCCGGGGTCCAGATGTTGAGCTTGAGCATGTCCTCGCCCAGGAACCCATCGGTCCACTGTTGCAGGAAGGTGTGCTCCACAGCGCGGAAATTATGGAGGGATTGCGAGCAATTGGCGCCATAAGCGAGCGTGTTCAGCGGCTCGGTCCAGCGCTTGGGCGGCTTGGCCGGCAGCCAGCGATTTTCCCCTTCGGTGGTGTCGCCATAGGGCACGCCTTTGAAGGTGAAGACATCGTCGGCGACATAGCCGCGCACCGGGCCATATTGCGTGCGGGCAATGGCCTCTCGCGGCGTGGAGCAGCGGCCGGCGTCGCCCTGTGGCGTGGACGCAGCGGTTCCGCCGCCCGGTGTGGAAGAGGTGTCGGCGCCGCCGCCCGGCTTCGAGGTGTCGGTTCCACCTCCCGGCTTGGAAGAGGCGCCGGTTTCGCCGCGCGGCCCTCCGGCGCCCGTCTGCGCCGATGCCCGCGCCGCCAGGCCGAGCCCGGCAGCGCCCGCGATCGCAGATCCAATCAATGCCTGCCGACGATCGAAAACCGGTCCGGCCTTCGCCATGTTCAGCCCCTCCTGTCCCATGTCCACCGGCCATCCAGCCGGGTCGCGCCGCTTTGTCCGGCTTTCCCGCACTTTATGGGCGCGCGGGCCAAAGATCAATTGTCAGTCATAATAATAGTTCACAACCCAGAAAATTAGAAAAATAGGAAAAATTTCAAATAGTTAAATTAGATTCGCGATATTAAATAGTCCGACATTAAAGCTATAAGCCAACCCGGCCCAGCGTTACTGCTCCCGAGTCAGGCTTCCCCAATGACCCAGCACCGCCCCCGGCCCGCTCCTACGCGCCCAACGAAAAACCCATGTTTCAGTCGTAAATTGTGTGTAATCCCCGCCCCCAGCGAGCCGCTCCGCCAAGGCCATCCAAGCGGCACCCGGCCCCATCATCGGGGGACTGTCTCAGAGAGTTGCAGCCGGACCGAGCCAGCTCGCTGCGCCTTCTATTCTGCCGCGCCGAAGGAGAGCCATTCGGAAGGAGAGGGCGCCTGTCCCGCGAGCAGGGCCATGGCCAGCGCCTGCGCGCGGTCGGCCGAGGGCGCATTGGCTGCCCGCGTGGCGCAATCGACAAACTTGGCGACAAGCGCGTCGTCGTCGAG
>DASRXY010000065.1:0-3405 GCA_035654035.1 Sphingobium sp.
ACCGAGCCCACCACACCGAGCACGGCGAGCGGGAAAAGATTGGCGGCGATGGCGGCATCGAACACCAGGAACTTGGCCCAGAAGCCGAACAGCGGCGGAATACCGGCGAGGCTGAACATGAAAATCACGAACGCCCCCGCCAGCGCCGGCTGGCTGTGGACCAGACCGCCGAGGCTGGCGATGCTCTCCACCGGCCGGCCTTCCGCGTCGCGCATCTGGAGCACGCAGGCGAAGGCCCCCACCGTCATCACCACATAGATGGCGAGATAGCTCATCACCGCGGCCACGCCCTGCGGCGTGCCGGTGGCCAGGCCGATCAGCGCGAAGCCGACATGATTGATCGAGGAATAGGCCAGCAGGCGCTTGATGTTCGGCTGGTTGATGGCAGCCACGGCACCCAGGAAAATCGAGGCCACAGCGCAGAAGATGACAATCTGCTGCCAGCTCTGCCCCGCCGTGCCCATGGCCACAACGGCCACCCGCGTGGTCAGCGCCAGCGATGCCACCTTGGGCGCGCTCGCGAAGAAGGTCGTCACCGGCGTGGGCGCGCCTTCATAGACGTCCGGCGTCCACATGTGGAACGGCACAGCGCTGATCTTGAAGGCCAGACCCGAGAGCACGAACACAATGCCGAACAGCTCGCCATTGCTGAGCCCGTCGGAGAGCGCGGCGGCGACCCCGGTGAAGCTGGTGCTGCCGGTGAAGCCGTAGAGCAGCGACATGCCGTAGAGCAAGATGCCGCTCGCCAGCGCGCCGAGCACGAAATATTTAAGGCCCGCTTCGGCCGAGCGCACATCCTTGCGCATGAAGCTCGCCAGCACGTAGCCCGCCAGGCTGTTCAGCTCCAGGCCGACATAGAGCGTCACGAAATCGGTAGCCGAAACCATGATCGACATGCCAACGGTGGCAAGCAGGATCAGCACTGGATATTCGGCACGCAAACCGCCGACCGGCCCGTCGAAGAAACGAGGGGCGAGCAGAATGCTGGCAGCTGCCGTCACATAGATGAGCCCCTTGGCGAAGGCCGCGAAGGCATCGGCGCGATAGAGCCCGTCGAACACGGCGCCGCCGGCATGCACGGCCGGCTGCGCGAGCAGCACGAGCGCCACGCCCAGGGCGACGACCGCGACCCAGCTCACCTTGCGAGCTGTGCCGTCGCCGGCGAACGCCGCGACCATCAGCAGGGCCAGTGCCGCAATGCTCAGCACGCCTTCGGGAAGAATGGCGAGGAAGGAAGCGAGACCGTTCATCAGTGCGCTCCCTCGTGCGCGGCGCCCTGGGGCGCAAGATCGGTGATGCGACCCATCTTGAGCTGCGCGTCACCCTCGTGCCGCGCGGGCTCGGTGCGTGCCACGACGCTCGCCAGATTGGCGCGCATCGGCGCCATGAAGCTCTCGGGATAGACGCCCATCCACAGCACGGCGAGAGCGATCGGCACCAGCATGGCCAGTTCGCGCCGGCTGAGATCGGGCATGGCGCGGACATCGTCCTTGGTCAGATCCCCGAAGACGACGCGGCGATAGAGATAAAGCATATAGGCAGCGCCCAGAATGATACCCGTAGTGCAGACGAGCGCGACCCAGCTCGACGCCTGATAGACACCCATGAGGCTGAGCAGCTCGCCGACGAAGTTGCTGGTGCCCGGCAGGCCGACCGAGGCCATGGCGAACAGCATGAAAAGCAGCGCATAACGCGGCATGTTGATGGCGAGGCCGCCATAGCGGTCGATCTCGCGCGTGTGCAGCCGGTCGTAGATGACGCCGACGCACAGGAACAGCGCGCCTGAGACGAGGCCATGGCCCAGCATGACCATCATCGCGCCTTCCAGCCCCTGCTGGTTGAAGGCGAACAGGCCGACGGTGACGATCGCCATGTGCGCGACCGAGGAATAAGCGATCAGCTTCTTCATGTCGTTCTGCACGAGGGCGACGAGGCTGGTATAGACCACCGCCACCATCGACAGCGCGAAGATCAGCCAGGCGAAGTGCGCCGAGGCTTCCGGGAACATCGGCAGCGAGAAGCGGATGAAGCCGTAGCCGCCCATCTTGAGGAGCACGCCCGCCAGGATGACCGAGCCGGCGGTCGGCGCCTGCACGTGCGCGTCCGGCAGCCAGGTATGGACCGGCCACATCGGCATCTTGACCGCGAAGCTGGCGAAGAAGGCGAGCCACAGCCAGTTCTGCGCCGCTGGATCGAAATCATAGGCCATCAGCACCGGAATGCTGGTGGTGCCCGCGTCGCGCGTCATCCACAGCATGGCGATGAGCATCAGCACCGAGCCGAGCAGCGTGTAGAGGAAGAATTTGTAGCTTGCGTAGACCCGGTCCGCGCCGCCCCAGATGCCGATGATGAGATACATCGGGATGAGGCCCGCCTCGAAGAACACATAGAAGAGGAAGATGTCCTGCGCCGCGAAGACGCCGATCATCAGCAACTCCATGAACAGGAAGGCGGCCATATATTCGCCGACGCGCTTCTGCACCGACTCCCAGCTCACGCCGATGCAGATCGGCATGAGGAACACGGTGAGCATGATGAGCATCAGCGCGATGCCGTCTATCCCCAGCGCCCAGGAGAAGCGGCCGAACAGCCCTTCCTGAAGCTCCTGGAACTGCCAGACCGGCGCGCCCACGCTCTGGTCGAACGTCACCCACAGCAGGATGCCGAGCAGCAGGTCCGCCAGCGTCGCGGCGAGCGCGATCCAGCGCGCCGATTGCGCGGAGACGAACAGGCACGCAATGGCCCCCGCCATGGGAATGGCGAGCATCAGCGTGAGAATGGGAAAGCCTAGCTGGTTCATTTCGGCATGATCGCCCAGGTTGCGGCCGCGGCGAGCCCGATGAGCATCACCAGCGCATAGGAATAGAGATAGCCCGACTGGAGGGCGCGCGTGACCCGGCCGCCGGCGGTGACGGCCACCGCCGCGCCATCCGGGCCAAAGCGGTCGATGGTGCCTTCGTCGCCGCCCTTCCAGAACAGCCTGCCGAACCAGAAGGCCGGGCGCACGAAGATGCGGTCATACAGCTCGTCGACATACCATTTGTTGAGCAGGAAATCGTAGAGCAGGTAGAACTGCGCCGTGAACCGCGCCGGCCAGTCGGTGTGGCGCATATAGGCCATCCACGCGATGCCGAGGCCGAGCAGCATGGCGATGGCCGGCGACAGCTTGACCCATGCCGGAACATGGTGCGCCGCCTCCATCAGATGCTCGTTGAAGAACAACGTGCTGGCCGCCCAGAAATGCGCGCCTTCCTCCGGCCCGACGAAGCTGTGGTAGAAGGCATAGCCCGAGGCCACCGCGCCGATGCTGAGCGCGATCAGCGGGATCAGCATCACCCAGCCACTCTCGTGCGGATGGTAGCCGGCCGTGCCGTCGCCATGGTCCTCGTGGCCGTGGGCGGCATG
>DASRXY010000066.1:0-10558 GCA_035654035.1 Sphingobium sp.
GCATTGTGATGCAGCCTTATGCCGCGCGCATCGTACATTGCGGTCCGGCGGGGGCGGGGCAGACCACCAAGATGGCCAACCAGATCGCCATTGCCGGCGTGCTCCAGGGGCTCTCCGAAGCCTTGCGGTTCGCACAGGGCTCCGGACTCGACCTCAGCCGCGTGCATGAGGCGATCTCGGGCGGCGCGGCGCAGAGCTGGCAGATGGACAATCGCTGGGCGACCATGGCGGAGGACCAGTTCGACTTCGGTTTCGCCATCGACTGGATGCGCAAGGACCTGGGCCTGGCGCTGGACGAGGCGCGGACCATCGGCGCGGCGCTGCCGGTGACGGCGCTGGTCGATCAATTCTATGCCGAGGTGCAGGCGATGGGCGGTGCGCGGCAGGATACCAGCGCGCTGGTGCGCCGCCTGCCCCGCCCCTGGAAGAGCCATTGACCGGAGCTGTCCGCGTGTCCTTCGCCAAGACCGCGTCCGCCGTCGCGGTCGCCTTCCTGCTCTGCGCTACCCCAGCCCTTGCCGACGGGCTGGTCGATAATGTGAACGGCCTCACGGTGGACGGCACTGGCGGGCTCGTCCATTTCGACGGGCTGGTGATCGACAAGGAGGGCCGCGTCGTCACCCGACTGCGCCCCGGCGACCCGCGCCCCGAGCGGCCCGATTATCGCTTCGACGGCAAGGGCCGCACCCTCATCCCCGGGTTCGTCGATGCGCATGGCCATGTCATGGAACTGGGCTTCTCCAGGCTGACGCTCGACCTTTCGGGCACGCGCTCGCTTGAAGAAGCGCGGGGCAAGATCGCTGCTTATGCCGCCGCCAATCCCGAGCGGCCCTGGATCATCGGCCGGGGCTGGGACGAGACGGCCTGGGATCTGGGGCGCTTCCCCACGGCGGCGGACCTGGCCGACATCGCACCGGACAAGCCGATCTGGCTGACGCGAAGCGACGGGGATGCCGGCTGGGCCAATGCCGCCGCGCTCAAGGCCGCCGGCGTCACCGCCAAGAGCAAGGCGCCAGCTGGTGGACGGATCGTGCTGGCGGCCGGCGCGCCGAGCGGGCTGCTGATCGGCACCGCGCAGACCCTGGTCGAGAAGGTGCTGCCGCGCCCGCTCCCCAAGGATTATGACGCTGCGCTTCAGCTCGCCCAGCAGGCGCTGCTCGCGCGCGGGGTCACGACCATCGCCGACATGGGCACCAGCATCGAGGCCTGGCAGGCCTATCGCCGCGCCGGCGATCGGGGGGCGCTGCGCATGCGCATCCTCGCCTACACCGCCGGGCTGGATCAGGCGGCACTGATCGCCGGCTCCGCGCCGACCCCCTGGCTCTATGACGGGCGCCTGCGCGCCGCGGGCGTTGAACTGCGCATCGACGGCACGCTGGACACGCGCGGGGCATGGCTCAAGGCCCCCTATGCCGACGCGCCGGCCGAGACAGGCCTGCCGCGCCTCACCGGCACGCCGCTGCGCAACCAGATGAGCCGCGCGGCAATGGACGGGTTCCAACTCGCGGTGCAGGCAGTGGGCGACAAGGCCAATGCCGAGGCCCTGGACGCCATCGAATCGCTGGCGGAAACCTATGCGGGCGACCGGCGTTGGCGCATAGAACATGCTCAGATCATCGACCCCGCCGACCTACCGCGCTTTGCGCTCTATGGCACCATCGCCTCGATGCAGCCGCTCGGCGCCGCATCACAAGAAAGCGTGGCGGCAACACGGCTGGGCGTGGACCGATTGGCTGGCGCCGACGCGTGGAAGGCCATGCTCGCCAATGGCGCGTCCCTCGCCTTTGGATCGGGCGTCCCGGCCCATCCCGCCGACCCGCTGCGCGGCATGAGCGCGGCGCTCACCCGCGCGGCGGCGCCAGGCACGCCCGACCCACGCCTCACGCTCGCCGAGGCCCTGCGCGCCTATACGCTGGGCGGCGCCTATGCGGGGCTGGCGGAGACGCAGCTGGGCAATCTGGCGCCCGGCCAGCGCGCCGACTTCCTGATCCTGGACCGCGATATCTCCAAGAGCGCGCCCGAAGCGCTCGCCGAGACCGGCATTGAAGAGCTGTGGATCGGCGGACGCCGCATCATAGAACGAGGCACTACGCCATGACCGCACGCCGGCTCGCCACCAAATATGTCGAAAAGCCCTGGGGCCGGGACCGGCTGCCCGCGCTCTTTCCCGAAGGCGGCGAACGCCGGATCGGCGAAGTCTGGTTCGACGGGCCGGCGGGCGAGCATCCGCCGTTGCTCGTCAAATATATCTTCACCAGCGAACGGCTCTCCATCCAGGTCCATCCCAACGATACGCAGGGCCGCGCGCGCGGCCTGCCTGGCGGCAAGAGCGAGTGCTGGCTGATCCTGGACGCCGAACCTGGCGCCACGCTGGGCATGGGCACACGCGAACCGCTCGACGCCGAGATACTGCGCGCCGCCGCGCTCGACGGACGGATCGAAGAACTGATGGACTGGAAGCCAGTCCGGCCCGGCGACTTCTTCTACATCCCCGCCGGCACCGTCCACGCCATCGGCGCGGGCGTGACGCTGGTCGAAGTGCAGCAGAATGTCGACGTCACCTATCGGCTCTACGATTATGGTCGCCCGCGCGAACTGCACCTGGAGGACGGCGTGGCGGTGAGCCGCGCAGCGCCCTACACGCGCGCCCCGGTCTCCATTGCCGAACGAAGCCAGGCGCATCTGCTCGACCGGGATGAGGCGCCGTTCAATCTCGATCTCAAGACGCTGCCGGTCGGCCGTACCCATATCGGCACGTCTGTACGGCAGGGCTGGTTCATTCCGCTGGAGGGCGCCGGCACCATCGATGGCGAGCCCTGGGCCGCCGGCCAATGCTGGCTGCTCGACGGGGAAGCCGTGCTCGACGTAACGGAAGCCGGCAAGACACTGTTCGCGACGCTCTGACAGCCCCTTGGAAAAGCGTCCGTTTTGGGACGCAAATAGCGCGCGGCACCGCAAGCCCCGCTGGTTTTCGTCGCCGCATATTTCTAGGATGGCGGCGAGGCGACTCCATTGCCTATGGTGCTGTCGGGGTTTCGATGTTCAGCTTTTCCTACGATCCGGACCGTGTTCTGCTTAGCATCGTCCAGCGCGGCTATTGGTCTCTGCCGGTCTTCCTCGATTATGAGCGGGAATATCTGGCGCATCATGACCGAATCCGGCTGCACAGACGCTCGTATCGCGTCTTTGCCGATTGCAGCGACTATCCGGTGCAGTCCGTCGAGGTGGGCGAAGGCTTCGCTCGGCTGTTCGACCGGCTGATGCGCAACAACCATGGGCGATATGCCATTCTCACCAGTTCCACGCTTAACAAGATGCAGGCCAAGCGCGCCATTCCGCAGGAGAATGTGCAGGTCTTCTCGGATCGGGAGGCCGCGATGGCCTGGCTATTCGAGGAAGGCGCCCTGCCGCAAAGCTGAGCCGTGACAGGCCGGTGGACGCGAAAGTGCCGACAATTTGATACAATTAAGCCCGGCTTCGACAAACTCTCGCGACAATAAGGCGCTATATAAACGATGGTCAGCGCTCCTCCCACGGCGCTGACAGCGAAGAGACGGAACGGCAAGTCTCCCACAACGCACCGTTTCGATCCCCCACAGGCCCCTTCCTCCCCCAGGAAGGGGCCAAGTGCGTTATGGGAGGTAGCGTGTCCCGGCAGATCGCACCGCACGCCCTTGCCGACACTTTGATACAAAATCGGCCCGTGCCGACAAACTTCGGCGACAAAGCGACGCTATACCCAGTTTCAGCGCTCCCCCACAGCGCTGATATGTCCCCATTGTTTCCCACACAATGCAGCCCCTTCCCTCCTCCAGAGGGGAGGGGCCAGCATTTTGGGGTGGGAAGAGAGCGCGCCCTTCAGCCCGCCGTCCAGCCGCCATCGACGCTGATATTGGCGCCGGTGATCTCGCTCGCTGCGTCCGAGCAGAGGAACAACGCCGTGGCCGCCACCTGCTCGGGGGTAACGAACTGCTTGGTGGGCTGGCCGGCAAGCAGCACATCCGTGATGACCTGCTCGCGCGTGAGACCACGCGCCTTCATCGTATCGGGAATCTGATTCTCCACCAGCGGAGTCCAGACATAGCCCGGCGAGATGCAGTTGGCCGTCACACCAGAGGTCGCCAGCTCCAGCGCAACTGTCTTGGTGAATCCGGCAAGACCATGCTTTGCCGTGACATAAGCGGACTTGAACGGCGAGGCGACCAGGCTGTGCGCGGAAGCCGTCTGGATAATACGCCCCCATTTGCGCCGCTTCATGTGCGGCACGGCCAGCCGGGTCGTGTGGAAGGCCGCGTTGAGATTGAGCGCGATGATGAGATCCCATTTATCGAGCGGGAAGTCCTCCACGGGCGCCACGTGCTGCGTGCCGGCATTGTTGATGAGGATGTCGACGCCGCCGAAGGCCTCGGCCGCCTCGCCCATCATGATCTCGATCTGGTCCACGCGCGTGAGGTCGTGATTGCTGTAGATGGCACGCGCGCCACTGATCGCCTCCAGCGCCTGGCGTTCCGTTTCGATGTCGATGGGATCGCCGAAGCCGTTGATGACGAGATTGGCGCCCTGCCCCGCCAGCGCCTTGGCATAAGCCAGGCCGATGCCGGACGTGGACCCCGTGACCAGCGCCGTCCTGCCGCGAAGCATCTTGTCTTGCATCATGCCTGTTTCTCCTTGATCTGACCGCTCGGCGCGAGGTCGAACGTGGCGCTGCGCCCGCTGTTTACATTGCTGGCGATAAGCTGGTTGCCCTTGGCGATCACCGCCGCGACCGCCGCGCGCCCCTGCGCCCAATGATCGAGCATGGTGGTGCGCGAAAACTCGAAATCGCGCGCGCCGCTCTCCCACTCGCGCGTGCGATAGATGAGATGAACGATGTTGACGGCCCCTTCGTCGATGATGCCGGCGAGGCGCCGGGCCGGTTCGCTCGCGGCGAGGTCCGGCGGCAGGCTGTCCAGCAGCGCGCGGATGGCGGCATGTTCGCGCCGCTCGCGCAGATAGCGGTCCGTCACCTGCCGGGTGCGGCTGGAATATTGAATGTCCTTCTGGCGCGACCAGATTTCCGTCAGGCCCGTGGGCAGCGGCCCTTCGGCCGGAAAGAGATCGACCTGGAAGATCAGCATGTCGCCGCTCTGATGGTCGAGAATATGGGCGAGCGGCGTGTTGGAGACCAGGCCGCCATCCCAATAATGCCGCCCGTCAATCTCCACCGGCGGGAAGCCCGGCGGCAGCGCGCCCGAGGCCATGATATGCCGCGCGTCGATGCGCCCGGCCCAGGCGGGATCGCGATTGTCGAAATAGCAGAAATTGCCGCTTTCCACGTCTACGGCGCCGATCGAAAAGCGCATGGGCCCGTGATTGACGAGGTCCCAGTCCACCAGCGCGTCCAGCGTCTCGCGCAGCGGCGCGGTGTCGTAGAGGGAGAGCGACTGGGGCGAGCCGGCCGGGGCCAGCCAGCCGGGCGGCCAGTGCGGATGAAAGAAGCCGGGCACGCCCCACATCGTCACCAGCGCCGCCGCGCCGAGATGCGCTGCCTCGCGCAGGGCATCGTTTTCCGGCAGCGGAATGGCGGGCACGCCGCTGCTCACCGTCTCCCAGAAGCGGGACAGCCGCTCGACGCGCCGCTCGGGCGGATTGCCGGCGATGATCGCGGCATTGACGGCGCCGATGGAAATGCCGGCCACCCAGTCGATGGTGATGGAGAGCTGCGCCAGATTGTCCAGCACGCCGGCCTGGAAGGAGCCGAGGGCCCCGCCACCCTGGAGCACGAGCGCCACCTGATCGGGGAGCGGCACGGGCGCATGGCCACGCCGGGAGGGCTGCCGAGGCTTGTCCATGGTGCAATGCAATAGACCCATTGCAGCGTCCGCGCCACTCACCGGATAAGCCCACGGCCGCATTTTTCGGGATCGCGGGTGCACGGCGGGCTCTTTCCCGCCGGCCCCGCCTCGCCTAAACAGGGCGGACAGACAGCCATCGGGAGCGACCGGCATGCGGCTCGACGACGAACGCGAGAGCACCAATTACGAAATCCAGCGCGGCGGCGGGCGTATGGGCGGCCTGGGTGGCGGCGGTGGCATGCTGGGCATGTTGCTGCCGCTCGTCGCCAGCCGGTTCGGCATTGGCGGCATCGTGGTGGCGGTGATTGCGATCGCTCTGGTCAATGGCGGCGGCGGCCTGCTCACCGGCGGCGGCACGCTCGAGCCGGCACAGCAGGCTGCGCCGGGCGAGTTGACCGATCTCCAGCGCCTTTCGCTGCGGATCCTGGGCTCCACCGAGCGGACCTGGTCCGCCATTTTCGCCGAGCACGGCCAGACCTACACACCCACCGTCCTCTCCTTCTATTCAAGCACGGGCACCTCGCAATGCGGCGCGGCACAATCGGCCATGGGGCCCTTCTATTGCCCGGCCGACCGGAAGATCTATCTCGACACTGAATTCTACCGCGAATTGCAGGAGCGCTTCGGTGCGCCGGGCGACTTCGCCCAGGCCTATGTGATCGCGCACGAAGTGGGCCATCACATCCAGGATCTGGAAGGCACGCTGGCGGCGGTCAATCAGCGGCAGCGCCAGCTCGGCGGGGCACAGGCCAATGCGCTGCAGGTGCGGGTGGAGTTGCAGGCGGATTGCTACGCCGGCGTTTGGGGCAAGCGCACCGGCCTCATGGAACCCGGCGACATGGAAGAAGGCCTGCGCGCCGCCCGCGCCATTGGTGACGATACGCTTCAGAAGCAAGCTGGGCAGCGGCCCGTGCCGGACAGCTTCACCCACGGCACCAGCGAACAGCGCATGGCGGCGCTGCGGCGCGGACTGGACACAGGCGATCCCGCCGCCTGCGATACCTTCGGCGCGGCGGGCTGAAGCGACACAGCCGGCTCTTGCTCTCTCCACGGAGATCGTCCGACTCGGCCGAACCGGTTCGTGTGGGAGCGTCCAATCGCGCAAGTCCGGGAAGCGGGCGAAATCCCGGACGAACGGTGAACCGGCCAAAATTCACCCTGATATCGCATTGAAAATGCGCGGCTGGGACAAGCCGGGTAATATTATTGTCCCGCGACGCGGCGATATTGCTTTCGCGAGAAAATGTGCTCGATTCCAGCTCCCTTCACAGAGCTTCACGTTTGTGGAAGATATAATCGTCTATTTTCAGTAGTTTACCTATAAATTGCATTTTTTGCATTCACATGAATGTATTTCGCACTTGCAGCAAATTAGGAATTTGCTAAATGGAAAGGGCCTTTCAGGCATCCTCTCCTAAGACTCTAAGGCCGGCCTTTTCGAAGGTCGGCCTTTTTTTTTGCGCGGAATTGCCCTAGGAGGGTCTGTCGCTCCCGCAGATCATAAAGGATATCGTGGAGAGGCGCCGCCGGTGGAAGTCCGGCATGCGAGATGCGACACAAGCGGAGGATCGAGCGCCCCAACGAGGCTGCTCTCCTCCGTTTTTTTTCGTCCGGCGCCCTGAGCCGGGATTCATTCCAGCACCGCTCTCCCCGGCGATCCGGCCTTCCGCGCAATGCAGCCTCCCGTGATCCGGCCCCCAACGTGATCCGAAACGTGTTGGCATTCCCTTCCTTCGCGGACGGGCGCTCGATCTCCCCTGCCCGACGTCCCCGGCACGCTTGTCCGGCGACACTCCAGCGAAGGGGGCGGTTGCGCGACCACGATGACGACAAAGGGCGCCTTGGTTTTTCGAGGGGCTGAGCAGTGCCGTGAGCCGCGCCGCTCTCCCGACGTTCAGTTCTTGAACTGCTGTGAACGGTGCAGATAGCGCAGATAGAGGGGGATATTGTCGGCCGGTGCGGCAGTCACTGGCTTGCGCGCAGCCTGCGGGTCAATGGCACGATCGAATGCAAAGCCCAGTCGCTTGCCTTCCACCCAGACCACGCGACCGCCCACGGCGCCGACGCCGCGCAAATCGAACACCAGCCGGTCGCCGACGAGAAACACGAAATCCCCATCCGCCATCAACCCGGTGGCGGAGAGGTTACGCACTCTGGCCTTGCCCATAGCCTCCCCGGTTTCGCGGATGACCTCCGCGAGAAGGAACAGGCTGTCTCGCTTGGCCCGTTCCTGAGAGTTCTGTGCGACCTGCCCGGCGTCTTTATCGGATTCGTTGTCCGCCATGACGCGGTCATAGCAGAAAATGCTGGACGAACTCTAAATCCACAATTTTTCCGTGGCCAGCGGTGCAGCCGCCATGATCAATCGTCGCGAGAAACCTTTTCCTGCCGCTCATGGCGCTCCTGCGCCTCCACGGTCATGGTCGCGATGGGACGAGCCTCCAGCCGGCCGAGCGAAATCGGCTCGCCGGTCACTTCGCAATAGCCATATTCCCCCTCGTCGATGCGCCGCAGCGCGGCGTCGATCTTGGAGATGAGCTTGCGCTGGCGATCGCGGGTCCGCAACTCGATGGACCAATCGGTCTCGCTGGATGCGCGATCATTGAGATCGGGCTCACGCAGCGGCTCGGACTGGAGCGTTGCCAGCGTACCCTCGGCTTCGGCGAGAATCTGCTTTTTCCAGTCGAGCAGGCGCCGACGGAAATATTCAAGCTGGAGCGGCCCCATGAACTCTTCGTCCGGCGAGGGCCGATAGCCATCGGGCAGGTCAATGCGAACCGCCTGTTTTCCGCCGTTCTTCTCCGCTGTCGACTCCGGAACCGAGGCCATCAATCTCTCCAGCATCCTGCCGAAACCGCCATGTTGGGCGTTCCGCTGCGCGGGCCTATAATGCCCGCGCCAAGGCGAAACAAGAGCGCCCGTCACAGCCGGCGCGCCCATCCGCACCGATCGGGCCGACGCCTTTGCGCGCACATACATTGTCGTAAGCTGAACGACGGCGGCGGGGCTTGCCGCTTGATCGCCCCCGGCAGGCAAGGCATAGGCTGCGCCCATGCACGACATCAAAGCCATTCGCGACAATCCGGCCGCTTTCGACGCCGCCCTCGCGCGCCGGGGCGTGGCGCCGGCGAGCGAGGAGATCGGCGCGCAGGACACGCGCTGGCGGGCTGTCTCCACGGCGTTGCAAGAGGGGCTCGCGCGCCGCAATGAAGCCAGCAAGCTGATCGGCGCGGCCATGGGCAAGGGCGACAAGGAGACGGCCGAGGCGCTCAAGGCAGAAGTGGCCGCCCTCAAGGCGCGGCTGCCGGAGATGGAAGCGGAGGAAAAGAGCCTCGCCGACGCCGTGCAGGCGCGCCTCGCCGCTCTCCCCAACATCCCCGCCGCCGACGTGCCCGAGGGCGCGGACGAAACGGGCAATGTCGAGGAGCATCGCTGGGGCACGCCGCGCACGTTCGATTTCGAGCCGCGCGACCATGCCGATTTCGGCCCGGCGCTGGGCATGGATTTCGAGGGCGCGGCCGCCATGTCCGGCGCGCGGTTCACGGCGCTGCGCGGGCAAATGGCCCGGCTCCACCGCGCGCTCGCCCAGTTCATGCTGGACGTCCAGACCGGCGCCAACGGCTATGAGGAAGTCAATCCGCCGCTGCTGGTGCGCGATGCCGCGCTGTTCGGCACCGGCCAGCTTCCCAAATTCGCCGAGGATCTCTTCCAGACGACGGACGGCCGCTGGCTCATCCCCACCGCCGAAGTGAGCCTCACCAATCTGGTGCGCGAGCAGATCCTGAACGCGGACTCGCTGCCGCTGCGCTTCACCGCGCTCACACCCTGCTTCCGCTCCGAGGCAGGCGCGGCCGGGCGCGATACGCGCGGCTTCATCCGCCAGCACCAGTTCGAGAAAGTGGAGCTGGTCGCCATCTGCACGCCCGAGCAGGCAGCCAGTGAACATGCGCACATGGTCGCCTCCGCGCAGGGCATCCTGGAGGCGCTCGGCCTGCCCTATCGGCGCATGCTGCTGTGCACCGGCGACATGGGCTTTTCCGCCGCCCGCACTTACGACCTCGAGGTGTGGCTGCCCAGCCAGCAGACCTATCGCGAGATCAGCTCCATCTCGACCTGCGCGGATTTCCAGGCGCGGCGCATGAACACGCGCTTCCGCCCCGAAGGCGAGAAGGGCACGCGATTCGTCCACACGCTGAACGGGTCGGGCCTGGCGGTGGGCCGCACGCTGGTGGCGGTACTGGAGAATTACCAGCAGGCCGACGGCAGCGTCTCAGTGCCCGAGGCGCTCGCCCCCTATATGGGCGGCGTAACGGTGCTCGCGCCCCGATAGGCCGCACGGCTCAGGGCATCAGGGAGTCCCCGCGAAACGCGGAGTTTGGAACAGCATGCGCATTCTCCTCACCAATGACGATGGCATCCACGCGCCCGGTCTCAAGGTGCTGGAGAAGATCGCGCGCACGCTCTCCGACGACATCTGGATCGTCGCGCCGCAGGAGGAACAGTCGGCGGCGGGGCACAGCCTCACCATCTCGCGGCCGCTGCGCATGCGCCAGCATGGCGAGAAGCATTACAGCGTCGCCGGCACGCCGACCGACGCGGTGATGATGGCCGTGGGCCATCTCATGAAGGATTGCCGGCCCGACCTGATCCTCTCTGGGGTCAATCGCGGCGCCAATCTGGCCGAGGACGTGACCTATTCCGGCACCGTCTCGGCGGCGATGGAA
>DASRXY010000067.1:0-7042 GCA_035654035.1 Sphingobium sp.
GCCCGCGCGGCCTGCCCGATCCGCGCCGCATCGCGGGAGAGCGCGTCCATCGCCTCGTCGGTCGAGTCCGCCAGCAGGATTTCGCGCTCGGGCGCGAACAGCGTCTCCAGTCCTTCCCAGGAATCGGAGAGGATCGGCGTGCCGCAGGCGCCGGCCTCGAACAGGCGGACCGATGGCGACCAGCCGGCCTCGATCATGTCGGCCCGCGTGACGTTCAGCGTCATGGCCGAGGCGCTGTAGAAGGCGGCATGGTCGGCCGGTGGCAGATGCGCGATCCGCTCGACATTGTCCGGCCAGGCGATGTCGCCGGGATATTGCGCGCCCGCCACTGCGAAGCGCAAGTCGGGCCGCCGCCGCGCCGGTTCGATCAGCAGCCGTTCCAGCGTCGGCTGGCGGTCCACGCTGTAGGTCCCCAGATAGCTGAGCGCCCAGCGCTTGGGCACGTCGAGCGGCCGGTAGCGCTCCGGGTCCACCGAGCAATAGAGCGCGCGGGCCGCCGGGGCGCCATAATCGCGCTCGATGCGGCGCAACGTCGGTCCGCCGGTGAAGGAGCAATAGAGGTCGAAGCCGGGAATGACGTCCGGCGAGAGGTAGGGGCAGTCGCCGCGCGCAAGGCTGGCGAGCGTCACTGGCGTATCGATATCGTAGAATAGCTTGAGTCCCCGCGCATGGCGCTGGACGAAGCGGCAAACCGCCACGCCGTCCGGCACATAGGAGCCCACCATCACGGCATCGGCTGTCGCGATTGTCTCGCGCCACGCGTCGAGCGCATCCAGCGTGGGGTAATAAGCGAGCCGGCAGAAGTCGGGATCGGCGAGATCGCGGTGTGCGCCGCCATACCAGGGCACCTCCCGCTCCAGGAACAGGATGTCGTGGCCGCGCCGCGCGAAGGCGCGTAACAGCGCCCGGAAGGTGGTGGCATGGCCATTGCCCCAGGAGGAGCCAAGGCTGAGACCAAGGACGACGAGTTTCATGCGACCTCCCGCGCCCGTGCGCGATGATCCTGGAAGAGACGGTGCACCTGTTCGCCCCGCAGGGCATAGCTATGCTCCGCCAGCGTGCGGCGCAGCGCCGCCTGGCCGATCTCTCGGGCGCGCTCGAGCGTCAGCGCTTCAAGATGCGCGGCAACGTCCTGCCCGTCACGGGCGACGAGCACTTCCTCACCGGGCTTGAGGAACAGCTCGATGCCCTCCCATGCGTCGGTGATGAGGCAAGCGGCGGCGCCGGCCGCCTCGAACACGCGGGTGGCGGGCGAATAGCCGATCTGCGCCATGGACTCGCGCGCCACGTTGAGCACCGCGCGGGGCGTGCAGTTGAACGCGTTGTGATCGGCCGTGCCGACATGGCCGAGCGCGCAGATATTGGCGGGCAGGGGTTTGTCGTGCCAGCCATTGCCGCCGAGCAGGAAGCGCCTGTCCGGTAGCCGCCTGGCCGGATCGATGAAGAAAGCGCCGATGCGCGCCTCGCGATCCGGCAGCCGGTTGGCGAGCAGGGCGAGATCGGCGGCGAAGCGCGGATCGGGCGGAACGGGATAATGCGTCTCCGGGTCGAGCGCATTATAGACCGGCACGCACGCGGCGGCGCCGAATGCCTGATAGGCCTCCACCACCGGCGGTCCGCCACCATAAGTGAGTACCATGTCCAGCCGCGGGAGGGCGCGGCGCACGGGATGACCGCTGTCGGCGCGCATCTCGTCGAGCGTCGCGGCGGCATCCACGTCCCAGAACAGGCGCAGCGCATCCGGACGCGAATGGGTAATCACGCCTTCCAATAGCTCCCGGTCGAACACGCCGACGCCGCTCGCCTTGACGACGATGTCTGCCCCTCCGGCCGCAGCCAACGCTGTGCGCAGCCCCTCGGGCGTGGCCGGATAGACGATGGAGCGCGCCCAGTCCGGCGGATCGATATCGCGATGCTGCTGCCGCTCGAAGGCGTCAGGCTCGTAGAAGCTGATTTCATAGCCATGGCGCGCGAGCGCCTTCAGGATGCCGCGATAGTAAGTGGCCGCGCCGTTCCAGTAACTGGAGAGCAGGCTCGATCCGTAAAAGGCGATCTTCATGCGGCATTCTCCACGGGCAATGGCTTGAGCGCGGCGGGCGAGAGCGCCGCGACGATGGCAAGCAGCTCGTCGACGCGATGGGCGCAGCTATGCCGGGCCCGGACGGTTTCGAGACCGCTGGCCACGAGGCTTCTCCGCAGATCGGCATCGTCGCGCAGCGCGGCGAGATGGCGCGTCATCTCCGCGCCGTCCCGGGCGATCAGATAGTCCTCGCCCGGGCGGAACAGGCCTTCCGCATCCTCCCAAGGCGCCGAGACCAGCGGAATGCCGCATGCCAGCGCCTCGAAGACGCGGATGGTGGGAATGCCCGGCAGCATAGTGGCGTAGAAGCGTCGCGGCACATGGACCGTGGCGAGATGACGCGCGAAGATCTCCGGCGCGCGGGCGTTGGGCGCCCAGCCATGATAGCGCGCGCCATAGCGGGCAAGCGTTGCCTTGGCGTCATCGGGATAGCGTACGCCGTAGATGTCGAGAGGCAAGTGCGCGTCCCGGGCGGGGCGGAATAGGAAGTGCTCCAGCTCTTCCGTGCGCTCACCGTCGCCCCAATTGCCGATCCAGACCAGCCCGGCGCGCACACCCTCGCGGGCCGGCGGATGGAAGCGCCGCAGGTCGGCGGCTTCGTGCCATGTCCATACGCGGTCTCCCCAGCCCCAGCCGCGATAGACTTCGGCGAGCGCCTCCCCGAAGGCCAGCACGCCATCGAAGCCGGAGAGATCGTAAGCGCGCATCGTCTTGGGTTCGCTCACCGCGCGATGATGCGTGTCGTGGAAGAGGAGAAGGAAGCGGCCACCTTGGGCGCGCAGCCGGCCCAGCTCGGCGATGAGCGCGGGGTCGTTCCATTCGTGGGCGATCACCAGATCGGCGCCATCCACCATTGCGGTGCGCGGCGTTGCGACGTCGTAACGGCGCGCGGTCAGTTCGGGATAGGCGGCGTGATAGGCATCCAGCCCCCGCTCGCCATGGTCGGCGAGGAGATTGGCGAGGCTCCAGGCGTCGTGCGGCTCCCAGACCCGCACGTCATGGCCGCGCGCGATGAGATCGCTCAGCACGCCGCGCAGGAAATGCGCATTGCCATGATTCCAGCAGGAGGCGAGCGAGTGCGTGAAATAGACGATCTTCATGCCGCTGCCCTCCCGGTCGGCAGGCTGTCGGCGGCGGTTTCATAGAGGGCAGCCATGCCTTCCGCCATGGCGGCGGGTGTCAGGCGGGCCGCCCGCTCGCGCGCGGCGGCGCCCAGCCGGAGGCGCGTGGGCATATCGCCGATCACATCCTCGATGGCGTCGGCCCATCGGGCCTCGTCCTCACCGGCAACGAAGATGGCGACACCGTCCCAAAGCTCCCGAAAACTGTCGATATCAGAAAGGACCAGCGCGCAGCCCGCCGCCGCCGCCTCCAGTACCGCGAGGCCGAAGGGCTCGAAACTGGCGGTGGAGACGAAGACCGGGCGCGAGGCCAGCCGGCGGGCCAGGGCGTCGAGCCCCAGTTGACCAATGGGCACGAGATGGTCGGGCGCGATGCGTTCACCATGCGGCCCCTCCAGTGCCCCGGCGGCAAGGACAGGCACGGCCAGCCGCGCCGCCACGCGGTCGAGCAGGGCAGCGCGTTTCACGCGGTCCCACAGCCGGCCGACCATGAGCACGCTGTCCTGCATGGCATGCGTGCCCGCGTCGATGAGGGGGCGGCGGCCATTGTGGACCACGGCCGGCAGGCGCGACAGGCCATAATGGCGAGCGATGGTCCCGGCATAGCTGGCCGTAGGCGCCACGACCCGGTCGGCGGCGGCGAGCCCCTGGGCCATCAGCGCGCGGTGCCAGGCGAACATCGGATCCAGCGGTTCGCCCGGCCGCGCCGCCTGCCACCAGGTGGAGACGCAGCCATGCGTCACGGCGATCATGGGCGCGGGGAAAGCAGTGCGCGCGCCCAGCGTCGGCATGTTGAGCTGGACGATGTCGACCTTCTCGTCGGCAGCCAGCGCGGCAATGGCGGCACTGGCTTCTCGGACGGGGTCGGGCCCCTCGCAGAGCCAGTCGAGCGGCAGGCCGGTCTCGATGAAGGTGGTGTTGGCGATACGCCTTGCCTCCGCCAGTTGAGCGGCGCTGGGCGGCGGGCCCATATGGGCGAGGACGCTTTCGATGCCGCGCGCGGCCATGCCGTGCGCCAGGTCGAGGCCATATTGCCAAACGCCGCCCACTGCATCGAGCGTGAGCAGCACGCGCCGCACCTTGCCCGTTCTCACAGCGCCGCCTCCCGCAGGCTGGCGGGCTCCGTGACGCGCGCGGGCGCGGCGAGGGCGATGCCGCGCTCGTCGGCCAGCCATTGCGCGAGACGCGCCACGCCGGTCCGCCAGGGCAGCGGATCGCCGAGACCAAGCGCCGCCCGGGCCGCGCGTGTGTCGGCGACGAAATAGCGCTGGTCGCCCGCACGCCAGCCGGACGGGCGCAGATCGGGTTCCCGCCCAACCAGCGCCGCGATGTGGGCGAGCAGCGTGCGCAGGCTCACGGCATTGGACACACCGCCGCCCAGATTGAAGGCGCGTCCGGCGACCCGGTCGATCCGCCGCCACGTCGCGAGATAGGCCTCCACCGCGTTCGAGACGTCGAGGATGTCGCGTACCTGATGACCGTCGCCGTAGAGCGTGATCGGCTGACCTTCCAGCGCGCGGATCAGGAAATGGGCGACCCAGCCCTGGTCCTCCGTCCCCATCTGGCGCTGGCCGTAGATGCAGCTCATGCGAAGGACGGCCGTGGGCAGGCCGAAGCTGCGATGATAATCGAGCACATATTGGTCGGCGGCGCCCTTGGAGCAGCCATAGGGCGTATGAAAGGCGATGGGGCGCGCCTCGCCGATGCCGTTGTGGCGCAATGCGTCGTCGGCCGGTGCATAGCCCTTGTCCGTCAGATCGAAGCGGAGATCGGCGAGGTCGCCATAGACCTTGTTGGTGGAAGCGAAGATGACCGGCGGCGGGGTCGTGGCTCCGCGCGCCGCCTCCAGCACGTTGAACGTGCCGATCATGTTGGTGCGCAGGTCGTCTTCCGGGTCGACGAGGCTGGTCGTCACCGCGACCTGCGCGGCGAAGTGGAAGACGGCGCGCGCATCGCGCACGGCCTCGCGGACGAGGGCGGCGTCGCGTATGTCGCCGATGGCGGTGCGGATGCGCCGGCCGTGCCGGCTCTTGAGCCAGACCAGATTGCGCTCCACGCCCGCGCGGACCAGCGCGTCGAGCACGAGCACGTCATGCCCGTCCGCCGCCAGCCGGTCGACGAGGTTCGCGCCGATGAAGCCGGCGCCGCCCGTGACGAGGATCGGCCGATCGGCCGCGCCGCTCATGCGACCAGTCCCCGCGCTTCGAGTTCGGCGCGCGCTTCGCCTACCCGGTCCTCCGCCGTCTGGCTCTGCACCCATTCGGCCAGCTCGGCGAGGCCCTCCTCGAAGTCCTGCGTGGCCCGGAAGCCGAGGCATTCGGCGGCGAGCGCCGTGTCGCAGAAGCAGTGGCGGATGTCGCCGACCCGCGCCTTGCCGACGATCTCCGGCTCGATGGCCTTGCCCATCGCGTGGGCGAGCGCATCGGCGACCTGTGTCACGGAGCGGTCTTCTCCCGAACCGATGTTGAAGGTCTGTCCCGCCGCCTGCGGCAGCGTCAGTGCGTCGGCAAAGGCACGGGCAACGTCGCGCACATGCACGAAGTCGCGTCGCTGCTCACCGTCCTCGAAGATCATCGGCCGCTGGTTATTGAGGAGCCGCGAGGCGAAGATGGCGAGGACGCCGGTATAGGGATTGGAGAGCGCCTGTCCCGGACCATAGACGTTGAACAGGCGCAGGCACACGCTCTCGATCCCATAGGGTTCGCTCATGATATGGGTCGTGCGCTCCTGCACATATTTGTTGAGCGCATAGATCGAGGCGAGGCTGGGGCGCTTCCATTCCGGCGTGGGCACGGGGACGAGCGGCCGCCCCTCCTCGTCGAGCGGATCCCAGACCTTCTGCCCGTCGCGCACGATGCCGCGCTCGGCGTCCTCGACGAACCGGCCGTCGGCATCGCAATAAAGCCCTTCGCCGTAGATGCTCATCGAGGAGGCCGTGACGACCCGCCGGACCGGATGGTCGATCAGCCGCTCGAAGAGGACGGCGGTGCCAAGGTCGTTGGCCGAGGTATAGCGCTCCACCTCATACATGGATTGCCCGACGCCCACCTCGGCGGCGAGATGGACGACGCTCTCGACGCCCTTGAGCGCTTGCGCCACAGCATCGCCGTCGCGAATATCGGCGCGGATCAGCTCGGCGTCGTGGTGGAGCGGGGCGGGCCGCTCGCTCTGGCCGTGCACCTGCGGGATCAGGGCGTCCAGCACGCGGACCTCATAGCCGCGCGCCAGTAGCTCATCGGCGATGAAGCGGCCGATGAACCCTGCGCCGCCAGTGATGAGAACAGTCTCGCTCAATCGCTCGCCTCCGGCAAAATGGGGTCGCCCGAGGATCGGTTCTCGAACGCAGGCGTTTCCCGTTTCTGATTGCAGGGGCCGGAATGCTTCTTCTTCCTCAACGTTCCTTGGGGCTAACTCAGGTTAGTCAAAGAGATGAAGGCGCGCGGCGCGGCAGGGCGGCGCGCCGTTGGCCGCCCGCATGAAAACGGTCCTGCTGGTGCGTCACGCCTCGCACGCGCAACTCGGTCATGTGCTGAGCGGCCGCTCGGAAATCGCGCTGAATGCACAGGGGCGGGCCGAGGCCGAGGCACTGGCCGACCGGCTGGAGGGCTGGCCGTTCGCCTCGCTCCATTGCAGCCCGCGCCGCCGCGCGCAGGAGACGATCGCGCCGCTCGCCCGCCGGCTGGGGCTGCCGGTACGAACCACGGATGCGCTTGACGAGATCGACTTCGGGCGGTTCAGGGGCCGACGCTTCGGTGCGCTCGATGCGGAGGATGAGGACTGGCACCGGTGGAACAGCGTGCGCGACACGGCCCGCTGCCCCGGCGGCGAAACCATGGGCGAG
>DASRXY010000068.1:0-18010 GCA_035654035.1 Sphingobium sp.
CGCGTCGCTTTTCTAGCTTATTCCAGCATCCTGCCGCACAGCTATTGGGCCGACGAGCGTCGGCCGGGCTGCGCGCCAATGCGCGCGTTCACGTTCTACGAGCAGATCGAGCACGATCAGCCGGGCACGCCCGCGCGCATCCACACCTATCCCCACCGGGAAGACCTCGCCGCCATGGAAGCGGACATTCGTGCGGCCAAGGCGCAAGCGGATCTCGTCTTCGTGTCCCTCCATTGGGGGATTCATTTCGTGCGGGCGGTCATTGCGGATTATCAACGCGACGTTGCTCGTGCCGCCATCGCCGCGGGCGCGGACGCAATCCTGGGCGGCCATGCCCATATCCTCAAGGGCTGCGAACTGATCGACGGCAAGCCCGTCTTTTACTCGCTGTGCAACTTCGCCACGGACCTGCGCATGGACCCGGCCCATGCCGCCTCCAAGAGCTTCAACGAAATCCGCGTGCTCGCCGAGGAATGGGAGCCGGATTTCGAAAGCCTGTACAACTTCCCCATCGCCGCCCGCCTGTCGATGGTCGCCCGGTTCGAGGTCGCCGGTGGACATATGGTGCGCGGCGGCTTCCTGCCTGTCCACATCGGCCGGGATGCCGTTCCGCGCTTCGTGGCGCCCGGCAGCGCCGATCATGACGCGGTGGTCGACTATGTGACGGCGGTCACGCGCGAAGCCGGGCTTAACGCGGTCTATCGGCACGACGGGAACATGATAGTCGCGGAGAATGCCGCATGATGAAGCATCTGCTGCCGCTTGAAGCCTACGTCTTCCTTTATTTCCTGGCCTATCTTCCCAACGTCATCATCACCAAGCTGCTGTCGAGCCAAGTGCATCCAGGTCTCGGCAGACCGCTTACCGGCCTGGAGATCCTGCCGGCCTCGCTCATCATCAGCATGGTGCTCACATATCTGTTTATCTGGCTTTCAGGCTGGCACCGCGATGCGCATGGTCGGATGATCGGCCGTGTCCGCGTACCGGTCCCCACGCGTTACACGCTGCTCTCGGGTGTCGGCACGGCGCTGGTGCTGTTCACGGTGCCGCTGTCCTTCACGTTTGAAGGTGTGAGCATTCCGTTCATCCAGTTGCTGATGCGCGGCGACATCCTCATCATTGCGCCGCTTGTCGATATCATGTTCGGCCGCAAGGTGCGCTGGTGGAGCTGGACCGCCCTGCTTCTCGTGCTCGTCGCGCTCTGGATCACGCTGGCGGATCGTGGCGGGCTGCATCTGCCGCCATTGGCGATCGTCACGATCATTCTCTACACGCTCGGTTATTTCCTGCGCCTTGCAGTGATGACCAAGGTCTCAAAGAGTGGCGACGCCTCGTCGATCCGGCAATATTTCGTCGAGGAAAAGATCTTCGCGTTGCCGCTGTCAGTGGCCATTCTCGCTGGCATTTCCGCGTCGGGCCTCGGCACGCAGGCGGGTGCGCTCGAATGGGGTTTTCTGGCGGTATGGAGCGATCCGGTCATCTGGCCGCTGTTCTGGATCGGTCTCACGCTCACCATCGTCTCGGTCTTTGCGGCGATCATCCTGCTGGACGAGCGTGAGAACGCATACTGCGTTCCGCTCGAGCGTGCGGCCAGCCTGATCGCCGGGGTCGGTGGCGCGCTGATCCTCGCAGCGTTCTGGGGTCTGCCGGAGCCCCGTTCCGCCGAGTTGGTAGGCGCGGGCATCCTGATCGGCGCGATTGTTCTTCTGTCTCTTGCGCCTCGCCTCTCTGCGCGGGGTGCCCCCCTCAAGAGCAAGACGCAGCCCGTAGCGGACTAGCGCTCCATCTTCATCGTTCAATCCGCCGCACGAGCAGAACATATTCGGGAGAGATATCATGACTGCCACCACCAAGAAATTCATCCATTTCCTGAATCATGCGGCGCTGGGTGCGCTGACTCTCGGCTTGGCCCAGGGCGCGCTTGCGCAGGATATATCGACGCCGCAGGGAGCCGATTCCGGCGAAAGCGAAGCGATTGTCGTGACGGGAAGCCGCATTCGTGGCATCGCGCCGGTCGGATCCAACGTCATCGCCATCGATGCCCAGGCGCTCATGGAAGAGCCGGTCATTTCGACCAACGACATGCTGCGGCGTGTGCCGCAGGTGGTCTCGCTCGGCGCCAATCGCGCGGGCGGATCGGCACAGAATGGCGCGGCGAACGCCACGCGCGGCGCCGGCATCAACCTGCGCGGCCTTTCCACCAATGCCACGCTGCTGCTTTATGATGGGCGCCGTTTTCCGCCCCAGGGCACGCAGGGGCAGTTCACCGATCCGTCCGTGATTCCTTCCATCGCGCTCGGCCGCGTCGAGGTCGTCGCGGACGGCGCCTCCGCCATTTACGGTTCTGACGCCGTGGCCGGCGTCGTGAACTTCATCCTGCGCAAGGACTTCAAAGGCATCGAGGGCCGCGTGCGCTATGGTTTTGCGGACGGCGCCAGCTATGACGAGCAGCAATATGCGCTCCTCGCCGGCCATAATTGGGACGGCGGCTGGATTATGGCGGCGGGCGAATATTCGAAGAACTCGCCGCTCTACGGCGCCGACCTGGCGTTCTATCAGGCAGACAACCGCAGCCGGGGCGGCCGTGACCTGCGCTCCACCAACTGCGCACCCGGGACGATCACGGCGGGCGGTACGAACTACGCTATTCCCGATGGCGGCGTCACGGCCGCCAATGTCGGCGCACTGGTGCCCGGCACGAGCAATCGCTGCTTCTACGGCGCGCTCGATCCGGTGATCGCTTCGCAGGAGCGCACCAGCATCGTCGCGGCCTTCAGCCAGGACATCGGCAGCGACTTCCGTGTATTTGGCGATGGCTTCTATTCCTATCGCAAGGGCATTCTGACGATCACACCCAACATCAATGCGACAGTGCCCAACACCAATCCCTTCTTCGTATCGCCTGTGCCTGGTGCGACGTCGGTGAACGTCACCACCTCGCTGGTTCCGGCTATCGGGCTGCTGCCCAATCCCTACCACACCCAGAGCTGGAACTATGCGTTCGGCGCCGAAGCCAAGCCGTTCGGCGATTTCCGGGCGACGCTCTATTATGCACACGGCCAATCTGAAGAAGTGGCCGATCGCTATCGTTCCGGCATCAACGCGGCGGCGCTCAATGCCGCGCTGGCGGATACCAATCCGGCCACGGCACTCAATCTTTTTGGCGGCCCCAATAACCCGGCGACGATCGCCAACATTACCGACAATCTATTCGTCATCACGGGCCGGACTCGGCTTGAGGTGATCAACGCCCAGGCCGACGGCTCCCTATTCGCGCTGCCAGGCGGCAATGTCCGCATCGCTTTCGGTGCCGAGCATCGGGTGGAATATACGTTCACAGATCTGCTGACCGGACAGGCCGCGACGCCCAGGAGTGTGGCGGACGGCGGCAGTCGGGATGTCGACGCGCTTTTCGGCGAGCTGTTCGTGCCGATCATCGGCGCGTCCAACGCGACGAGCGGCTTCGAGCAGCTCTCGCTCTCGCTTGCTCTGCGGCACGAAACCTACAGCGACTTCGGGGATACTACCAATCCCAAGATCGGCGTGACGTGGAAGCCCTTTTCCGGCCTCACGTTCAAGGGCACCTACGGCACGTCCTTCCGCGCGCCGACCTTCACGGAGGTCTCAACGGTCGGCGGCGGCGCAGGCCTTTATTTCGATACCTTGCCGGGTCCAAACGGCAATCAGATCGGCATTGGCATCGCAGGCGGCAATCCGGGCCTGAAGCCGGAGACGGCCACGACCTGGTCCTTCACGGCCGAAGCCACGCCCGAACAGATTCCGGGGCTGATGGCGTCGCTCAGCTACTTCCGTATCGACTACAGCAATCAGATCCAGGCGTTGCGCGGAACGCCGGGCCTGCTGACCAATCCCATTTACAGCTCGTTCGTGCAGTTCAATCCGACGCCGGCGGAAATCGCCGCGCTAGTCAATTCCGGCCTGCCGATAAATGGCGCGATCAACCAGTCGCAAGTCACTTTCATTGCGGACGGACGGCGACAGAATCTGGGGACGTCCCTGATGCGTGGTCTGGACTTCGCGCTGGGCTATCAGTGGAATTGGGGTGACGTTGCGCTGGATGCCGGCGTGCAGGGGACCTATCTGCTCGAATATCTCTTCGAGTCCGTGCCGGGCGCTGGCTTTACCAACGTCAAGAATACGATCGGCTTCTCGCCGCGCTTCCGCAGCCAGGCCGATATCGGCGCCAAGGTCGGCTCGTTCCGGGCGCGCGCGACATGGAATTATCTGAACAGCTACGACAATACGAGCGTCACGCCGACGCAGAAGGTGAAGAGCTACAATACGGTCGATTTGTCGGCCGGATATGACATCACGCCCAACTTCTCCATCTCGGCCGATGTGCGCAACCTGCTGAATCAAGACCCGCCCTTCGTCGACTCACCAACCGGATGGGATCCGCAATCCGCAAGCCCCTTCCCGCGGGTCTTTGCGATCACGGCTTCGGCAAAGTTCTGATGGCCGGCTTGCTGGCGGTCGCTCTGGCCGGATGCGCCGCTCTCGTGGGAGCGCATCCGGACCAGGTCGTCATCAGCCGGGCAACCCCCATCGCACCCGCACCAGAATGGCGACCCGAAGGGGTCGGCGTGTATCCCGCCGTGCCCGTTCGGGTATCGCTCTGCCGGGTCGAGGGGACGATTGAAGGTACGATTGGTTTCGAGCTCTGGCTGCCGGCGCGGTGGAACGGGCGCTTGCTCGGCGCCGGCGTGGGCGGTGATGCCGGAGTTTATAACTATGCCGACATGAGCCGGCGCATCGCGGAAGGCTTTGCGACGGTGACGACTGACAGCGGGCACAAGGAATCCCAAGCCCGATGGATGGCCGATCCGAAGGCACGAATGGATTATGAACACCGCGCCGTTCACCTGACGGCCCAGGCCGCCAAGCGCTTGATCGGGGCCTTCTACGCGCAGCCAGTGAAACATTCCTATTATCTCGGCTGCTCGGGCGGCGGTCGCCAGGCTCTGAAGGAGATGCAGGTCTATCCGGCGGATTATGACGGCGTGGTGGCAGGCGCACCGGGGCCGTCCATGCCGCTTCAATCGGTCCGCATGATGTGGTTTTCACTGTTGCAGAAGAAGCAGCCCGAAGGGGCTCTGAGCGATGCGGACTGGTTGCTCTACGAGCGGCGCGTGACGGCGCATTGCGATTCGGACGACGGTGTGCGGGACGGCATCATCTCCGATCCACTGCGATGCCGCTTCGATATGCGCACGCTGCTCTGCAAGCCCGGGCAGGGCGCGGAATGCCTTACCGCGCCCAAGCTCGCCATGCTGGAGGCCATTGTGGCGCCCATGACGGATGAGGAGGGGAAGCCCATGGATAGCGGGCTATTCCCTGGCGTGCGGACGCGTCCCGGGCCCCCATCGCCGCTGTTACGCGCGATGTGGGCTGACGGTGTTTACGATGATCCGGCATGGAATGAAGACGGTTTTCAGCGCACGCGGGATCTTGCCGCTGCGAACCGCATAATGCCGGAATTGCGCGCCGACCGGGTGACGATTGATCCGTTTATCCAGCGTGGCGGCAAGGCCATTCTCTATCAAGGCTGGGCCGACCCTTCGACCAATGCCGGGCCGACCATCGGTTATTATACGGCGCTGGCCGGAGCGAACGGCGGTCTGAAAAAGACCGGCGAGAATGTTCGTCTCTTTCTGGTGCCCGGTATGTATCACTGTGGTCGCGGACCGGGCGCCGATGCCTTTGGCGGATCAAACCACCAGAGCTGGCCGGATGACCCCCGGCGCGACATTCTCTGGGCACTGATCGACTGGACCGAAAATGGGCGCGCGCCCGAGAGACTCGTCGCGACCAAGCTGGTCGATGGTAAGGAGCGGTTCACACGCACGCTCTGCCCCTTCCCGAAGGCGGCCCGCTATGACGGTAAGGGACCGATAGACGAGGCCAGCTCTTATCGCTGTGAAACGGACCCCGAGTTGGCGGCGCGGCTGACGGCGGAATGAGCTCGGTGCCCACAGGGAGGGAGGGTCGCCAAGGGAAACGGAAGACTGCGCGGCATGGATGGCAGGTGCGGCGGCCTTGAAGCTGCGCAGGCAAGCGCGTTGACGCGGGCGGGCGCTACATCAGGCGCCGAATTCACCTGCGATATTGGACAGGGTTTTGAAGCCATCCTCCACATGGCGGCGCATGGCAGCCTCGGCGCCGGCGGCGTCTCCGGCCATGATGGCGGCGGTGATGGCTTTGTGATCCTCGTTCGCGATCCGCAGGCGTTCCTTGTCGTAGAAGCTTTCGAACAGCAGGCGGTTGATCGGCGCGGTCAGGCGGCTCAGCAAGTCGCGGACCACCTGGTTGCCGGATCCGTCGATGACCTGCTTGTGCCAATCATGGTTGAGGCGGCCGAAGCGTTCGGCCGCGCGCTCCGCCACGCACTCGTCGAGGCCGGCCTGGATTTCAAAGAGGCGGGTCTTCTGCTCGGGCGTCGAAAAATGGGTGAAGTCCGCCGCGCAGATGCCTTCCAGGGCGACCCGCGCACGGTAGATCTGCCGAATTTCCTCGATGCTGACGCGGCGGACGGATGCACCCCGGAAGGCTTCGATATTGACCAGACCTTCCGCTTCGAGCCGCTGGAAGGCCTCGCGTACCTTGGAGCGGCCGGCGCCTGTTTCGGCGCTGATGTCTGCTTCCACCAATCTCTGTCCGGGGACGAGGCGGCCGCGCCGGATTCTTTCTCTCAGCCAATCCGCCAGTTCCGCGGCGCTCACGGGTTTGGGAATATCCGTCATTTTTCCGTTCAATCTATACAGATTTTACGCTTTGGAGGCCCCTCACAATATTGTCAACAATTTCGTCGAAAATAATATTTGCAATCGTTCGCTATTTTGACGATCAAATTGTCAACAATATGGAGGGGGCGATGCGAGTGATTCGGAGAGCCGTGGCATTGCTGGTTGCCGCGAGCGCCATGGCGGTGAGCGCACAGCCTTATCCGGACGTTACGCGCAGCTCGCTCTATGTGCCCGTGCGCGACGGCACGAAGCTGGCGGTCAATATCTATCGGCCCGCCAATGGCGCCGAGCCCGTCGCCGAGCGCCTGCCGGTCATCTTCGTCTTCACGCCCTACCGGGCCCGCTATCGGGACGAGCAGGGCAAGGTCGTCGAAGCGGCGCTCAACGATCAACTCGCGCTGCGCTCGCTTATTCGTGCCGGCTATGTGGTCGCGGTCGCGGATATTCGCGGCAAGGGCGCTTCGTTTGGCATGCGGCGCGGCTTCCAGGACCGGACCGAGGCCAATGACGGCCACGATCTCGTCCAGTGGCTCGCGCGCCAGCCCTATTCGACCGGCAAGGTGGGGATGATCGGCTGCTCTTATCTGGGCGGCACCACGCTCCATACCGCCAGCACGGCGCCGCCGGCGCTCAAGGCGATCTTCGTCGGCGCCACCGATATCGACAAATATGCCTTCGTGCGGAACGGGGGCATCACCGCGCAATTCAACACGCGGCCGGACGAGCCGCTCGACGTCGACATGGCGAGCCTGCCCGTCGACGCGGACACCGATGGCCGCCTGCTGAAAGCCGCCGTCGCGCAACATGCCTTCAACACGCCGATGGCGCCGCTGTGGTATGGGATGCCCTATCGCGACAGCGTGTCCCGCTTCACGGGCAATGCCTTCTGGCAGGAGGCCGGGCCCTATCCCTATTTTCAGGCCATTCGGAAATCCGGGATGGCGACCTATTTCTGGGGCAACTGGCTCGATGAGCCGACCAGCCAGGTCATTCTGGAAGCGGCAAATCTCGACGGCAAGTTCCTGGCCGGCGCCGGAAGCCATTGCGTGCCGCCCGCCGGCTTCGATTTCACCGGCGAAATCACGCGCTATTTCGACCATTATCTGAAGGGTGTGGCGAACGGCATCGATCGGGCGCCACGCGCCACTTATTGGGTGGAGGGCCTGGATGGCAAAGGCGGCTATGTCCGCTCGGACCGGCTGCCGGGCGCGGCCTCGACCCGGCAGACCTGGTTCCTCGATGGCGGAACGAGCGGCACGTCCAAATCCGCCAATGACGGAACGCTCTCCGCCGCACCGGGCCGGCCGGGGGATGACCGCTTCACGGTCAACTATGACCTGCCGCCGGCGGACTATTTCGCCTTCTGGCCCCAGTCGATGGATGAGAAGGGCCTGAGCTATACCAGCGCGGCGCTGACTGCCCCGCTCAAGCTGATTGGCTATCCGGTCGCGCATGTGCAGATAACCGCGGACCGGCCGGATGCGGACGTATTCGTCTATCTGGAGCAGGTGCCGGCGAGCGGCAAAGCTGAAGTGATTGCCTTCGGCCGGCTCAAACTCTCCCATCGCAAGCTCGGCAAGGCCCCTTACGACGTGCTGGGCCTGCCGTGGCATTCCGGCCTGAGGGCGGATGTTGCGCCCTTGCCGGCCGGCGACAAAGCCATGCTCGACATTGCTCTGACGCCCGTTTCACGGGTGGTACCTGAGGGTGCGAGACTGCGTTTCACGATTGCCGGGGCCGATCCGCGCCAGCGCAATCTCCAGGACATCAAACAGACCCCGCCGCCCCATCTGACCGTGTTCCGTGGCGGCACGGATCGATCCCGGATCGATCTGCCCGTGGCACCCTAAACCATAAGACAAGACAGAACTGCACTCATTCAGGAGAGGCAAAATGGTTGAGCATACCGTTTCGTTCAGGCGCAAGGCGCTTCTCTGCGCCACCTGTGCCCTCTCGGCGCTTGCAACGCCGGGCATCGCAATCGCGCAAGACAACAGCCAGATCGCACCGGCTGATGTCGAGACCCAGGATATCGTCATCACCGGAAGCCGCATCCGCGGCACCGCGCCCGTGGGATCGGCCATCACCACGCTCGATACCCAGGATATCGCGCAATCCGGCCGCGTGACGATCGATCGTGCGATCAAGGAGCTGCCGCAGGTCTTCGACCTTGGCGTTTCGGAAAATTCGCGCGGCCAGAGCGGCGGCTCCGGCAATATCGTGTACGGCAATTCCATCAACCTGCGCGGCATCGGCCCGAGCGCCACGCTCATTCTCGTCGACGGCCATCGCGTGACCAACAATGGCCGCTCGACCGATCCGTCGGTTCTGCCCTCGCTGGGCGTGCAGCGCGTCGAGGTGGTCGCGGATGGCGCGTCGGCCATTTATGGCTCCGATGCGGTCGCGGGCGTGGTGAACCTCATCCCGCGCCGCAACCTCAATGGCGTGGAAGCCTTCGCGCGCGGCGGCGTGACTGACGGTAACGATTATCATGAAATCTCGTTCGGCGTGGCTGGTGGCACGGTCTGGGATCGTGGCCAGTTCATGCTGGCTTATGAGCATGTCGACAAAGCGAGCCTCAACGGAGACGACCGCGATTATTTCCGCTCGGACCAGACGGCGTTCGGCGGCAAGGATTATCGTGTCACGCGCTGCGCGCCGGGGACCATCACCGCCGATGGCGTGAGCTATGCAATTCCCGCTGCCGGCATCACGCAGGCGCAGGCCGGGGCGCTGGTGGCCGGCACCGCGAACCGATGCGACGATCTTCAGGGGCAAGACCTTATCCCCAAGCAGAAATATGATTCCGTCAACGGCACGCTGACGCTGGATGTCACCGATTGGCTGACCTTCTTCGCAGACGGTTTCTACAGCCGCCGCGATTTCTACCGGCGTAGCGCGCAAAGCTCCGCCACGCTGACCGTTCCGGAAACGAACGCTTTCTTTGTCCGTCCGGCGGGGTTCACGGGCACCAGCTATACCCTCGGCTATAATTTCAGCGGCGATGCCCCCAGCAACGACACCTGGGGCTATGGCATCAGCTGGCAGATCACGCCGGGCCTGCGCGCCAAGCTGCCGGGCGGGTGGGAGTTCGAAGCGCTGTTTGGCTACGGCAAGACGCGCGACAACAGCTTCTCGACGCGCGGCACGAACAATGGCGCGCTGAATGCGGCGCTGGCGAGCAGCGATCCGGCTCTGGCCTTCGACCCTTATGGCTTGCACCGCACCAGCAAGAGCGTGCTCGACGGCATCTTCAACCAGATCTTCTTCGCGCCCACGAACGGCAATTTCAAAGGCTATGAGGCGCGGTTGAACGGCTCCGTCATCGCGTTGCCGGGCGGCGAGGTGAAGGCTGCGCTCGGCTATGAAGGGCAGGAGTTCGACATCGGGCTGGGCTCCGCCATCGGCGGACCGGGCACGGCCACTGCCTGGCGCTATTTCGGCCGCCGGGTCGATTCTGGCTATGCCCAGCTCGTGATCCCCATCTTCGGCAGCGACAATGCGATACCCGGCTTCCAGAAGCTCGTGCTCGACGCCGCCGTGCGCTACGACCGCTATTCCGACGTGGGGAACACCACCAATCCCAAGTTCGGCGTCAACTGGACCCCGGTGGAGACGCTGACGCTGCGGGGCAGCTACGGCACGTCCTTCCGCGCGCCGAGCTTCCCGGAAATCTACGGCAATTCCAATCGCCTCTATGTGCAGAGCTACCAGAACCCGTCGGGCGGCACGCCGATCGTCGGTGTCGCGGTCTCCGGGGCCAATCTGGCCCTAAAGCCTGAGACGGCGACCACCTGGTCGCTGGGTGCGGACTGGGACGCGGCGCCGCGCCTGCGCTTCTCGGTCACTTATTTCAGCGTCGATTATCGCAACAAGATCATCGCGCTGCTCTCGGACCTCGCGGTGTTGACGCGCGCTTCGCTGTACAGCGGCACAGACATCATTCTCGAGGGCTCGGCCGCAGCGCAGCGCGTGCAGGGCTTCGTCGATCAGGGCCTGTCCATCGCGGGCGTGCTGCCTAATCCGGTGACGCTGTTCGTCGACGGGCGAAACAACAATCTGGGCAGCTCGTTGACGCGCGGCATCGATTTTTCCATGAACTATAGCCTGCCCACGGCATCCGCGGGCACGTTCGGCCTCTCCGTCAACGGCACCTATGTCACGGAATACAAGACACAGCAGACCCCGACCGCACCGGCGGTCGACCAGCTCAACCAGATCTTCCAGCCGTTGCGGTTCAAGGCGCGGGCGACGTTGAACTGGGACAAGGGGCCATTCGGGGCGCTGCTGCGCGTCACGCATGTCGGCGGCTATCGCAACACCGCCATCACGCCGAACGAATCCGTCTCGGCCTACACGCCGGTCGATCTCAACCTCTCGTGGCGGATCAATCCGTCCTCGGCGTTGAAGGCGGTGGTGCTGGGGATCGAGGCGCGCAACATCTTCGACGCCAAGCCGCCTTATGTGAATATCGCTCCCAGCGGCAATGGCAGCGGCGGTTACGATGCGACGGCGGCCGATCCGGTTGGGCGGTTCTTCGCCCTCAGTGCCCGCGTGTCGCTGTAGTCGGGGGTGCCGGATATGAGCGGGCTTCGGCCGAAACACGCATGAGTGATCCTGTAGAGATCATCGTGGCTGGCGATCTGGTTCTCGATGAACCGGACGCCAGCCACTGGCTTTCCGGCATCGCCCCGGCGGTGCGCGCGGCCGATCTCGCTATCGGCCATCTGGAAGTGCCGCATGGCCGGCAGGGCGCCGAGCTTCAGGGCGATGTGCCGGCACCCGCCGCGCCCTTGGAAAACCTCGCGGCGTTGCGCGATGCCGGCTTCCGGATGCTGAGCATGGCGGGTAATCATATTGCCGATTGCGGGCCCGAGGGCATTGCCGATACCATCGCCGAGCTGGATCGGCTGGGCATCGGCCATGCCGGCGCGGGCGACACGCTCACGCAGGCGCGAGCGCCCGCCTTTGCCTCCTGCGCGGGGCGGCGGGTCGCGCTGCTCAGCTATAATTGCGTGGGCCCCGAGGCGGCGTGGGCGCGGGAAGACCGCGCCGGCTGCGCCTGGCTGCGCGTGGACACGGCGGACGGCGCGCCCATCGCCCCGGCGGCCGCGCTCGACCGGATGGCCGCCGATGTGCCCGACCTCCTCGCGGGCGACGTCGCGGCGGCGCGTGCCGAGGCGGATCTGGTGCTGGTCGCGCTGCACAAAGGCATCGTGCACCGGCCCGCCGTGCTGGCGCCTTATGAGCGCTCCATTGCCCATGCGGCGATCGATGCGGGTGCCGACGCGGTTATCGGGCATCACGCCCATATCGTGCGTGGCATCGAGTTTCGCAGGGGCAAGCCCGTCTTCCACGGCCTCGGTAATGGCTGCGTGGTGACCAGTGCCCTGGCGCCGGATCAGGATCACCCGGCCCGGCGGGAATGGGCCGAGCGCCGCCAGCGCCTCTTCGGCTTCCGGCCCGATCCGGCCTATCGGCTGGCGCCCTTCCATCCCGAGGCGATCAACGCCATGCTGGGGCGCCTGCTCTGGCATGAAGACGGGCGGCTGGAGGCGGGAATCGTGCCGGTCCATGTCGAACCGCCGGGGCGGCCCGTGCTTGCGCAGGGTGCGCGGGCGCAGGAGATCATGCGCTATGTGGCGGACATTACCCGCGCGGGGGGATTGCCCGCTGTTCACATGACCGGAGCGGGGCTGGTGCGGCAGGGAGAGGCCGGGGCGTGAAGAATGCCTATATCTGGATCGGCGGCATCGCGCTGGTGCTGGCCAGCGCGACCGATGTGCTCGCCGTGGTCGGCCGCCATATCGGCGTACCGCTGCGCGGATCGATCGAGCTGGTGCAGGCGTTTATTCTGGTTGCTGGCGGCATTGCACTGATTATCGCGACCCATGCCGGCAGCCATGCGCGCGTGCATATTCTGGCCGACCGCATGAGCCCGCCCTGGAAAGCGCGTGTCGAGCGCGTCGCCGCGGCGCTGAGCGCCCTCCTCATCTGCGCGTTCCTTGCCGGAGGGCTGTGGATCGCCGCCGACCTGTGGGGCAGCCAGGAAGTGAGCGAATTGCTGCACCTGCCTTATCGCGTGCTGCGCATCATCTGTAATGTCTGTCTGCTGCTCGTGCTGCTGGCCTGGCTGCGCAAGGTGCTGGGGAGAGAGCGGCCATGATGGCGACACCCGGCACCGGACTGATCGGGATCGCGATCCTGCTCGCCCTTCTCGTCGCGGGCACGCCGATCGGGGTGGCGCTCGGGCTGGTCGGCGTCGGCGGCCTTGTGCTGGTGCTCGGCCTGGAGCCGGCGCTCATCAAGGCGGGCGTGGTCGCCTTCGATACGCTCACGCGCTACGAGCTGGGCACTTTGCCGCTCTTCATGCTGATCGCGCAGCTTCTCTTCGCGGCCGACGCGAGCCGCGACCTGTTCGATGCCGCCGCCAAGTTCGTGGGGCACCGCCGGGGCGGGCTGGCGCTGGCGTCGGTGGGCGGCTGCGCAGGATTCGGGGCGATCAACGGCTCCAGCCTCGCGACCACGGCGACCATCGGCATGGTGGCACTGCCCGAGATGCGCCGGCGCGGCTATTCCGATGCGCTCGCGACCGGTACGGTGGCGGCTGGCGGCACGCTGGGGCAGATGATCCCCCCGTCCGGCGCGCTCATTGTCTTCGGCATCATCGCCGAGCAATCGATCGGGCAGTTGTTCACGGCCGCGATCATCCCCGGCATCACCCAGGCGCTGTTCTACCTGGCGGTGATCTGGCTGCTCGTCCTGTGGCGCCCGTCCATCGCGCCGCGCAGCGAGCGCGCGCCATGGCCCGAGCGCCTGCGCGCCATCGGCCGGGTGAGCGACATGCTGTTGCTCATGCTCTTCGTGATCGGCGCCATCGCGCTGGGATGGATGAGCCCCTCCGAAGCGGCATCCGTCGGCGCCGCGGGTTCCTTCGCCATCATTATTTGGCGGCGCCGGCTGACGATGGCAGTGCTGCACAAGGCCTTCGCCGATACGCTGCGCACCAGCGGCATGATCCTGATGGTGGTGCTCGGCGCGCTTGTCTTCTCCGTCTTCATCGGCGTTACCGGTGTCGCCAACCTGATTGCCGATGGCGTCAGCGGCCTCGGCCTCGGTCCGGTGCCTACGCTCATCCTCATCGCCTTGCTGCTGCTGGTGCTCGGATCGGTGCTCGACGGGCTTGGGCTCATGCTGCTTACCACGCCGATCCTCCTGCCTATCGTGGAGGGGTTGGGCATGTCGCCGATCTGGTTCGGCATCTTCATCATCCGGGCGATGGAGATCGGCTTCGTCCATCCGCCGCTCGGCCTCAACCTCTATGTCATCCACGAAGTGACGCCCGATGTACCGATCCGCAAGATTTTCAAGGGTGTGGTCGCCTTTCTGCTGAGTGACCTGGTGCATCTCCTTCTTCTCATCCTGTTCCCCGTCATCGTGATGGGGCTACCGCAATGGCTTGCACAATGACCCAGATCTCTACCGTCGGCGCCGATATTCCCCTGGACATCCTGCTGGCCACCGGCCGCTATGCAGGGCCGCTCACCTGGTCCACCGACCGGGCGACGCCGCGCGCCGATGGCTGGCTGGAAGCCAAGTTCGCGCCCTGGGCACGATCGATCCTGGAGGATTGGGCGGACGGCCGGTTCGATGCGCTGGAGAGCGTGATCTTCTCGCGGAGCGACGACAACAGCCATCGCCTCTATTATTATGTGTGCGAGTTGCAGGCCCGTGGCCTGATCGGCGGCCCGCGCGCGCTCGTGTTCGATGTCGCGCGCCTGCAACGCGGCGCCAGCCGCGCGCATATGATCGCACAGGTCCACAAGCTGGCGGCCCATTTCGAGCTGGACGAGGCGACGCTGGAACGCGGGATTGCCCTTGCGAACGGAGTTCGGGGCGAACGCGCGGCCGCGCCACCCCCAACGGCCTCCGCACCCATTTGCCTCATTGCGGGAACGGCGCCGCCCGATCGCCGCCTGCACGACATGGCGCGTGCCGCCGGCTGGCGTGGGGAGGGGCAGACGCTCGGCGATCTTTGGCGTGACCCGGGCGATGTCGTGAACGCGCACAGTGGCGATCCGGCACGCGCAATCGGCAGCCAGCTCCATGCGCGGCAGACCGGCCCGCGCGGGCAATATGACCCGGCCCGGCGCGTCGTCGAGGACGCCCGGGCGGCCGGCGCGCGCGCCGCGATCCTCTGGTATACCGAGCAGGAAGAGGCGCTGGTCTGGCATTCGCCCGCGCAGCGCCGCGCGCTTGAGGCCGCGGGATTGCCCGTGCTCAGCCTCACGCGGCGAGACTGGGCAGCGCGCGATGGCGTCGAGCGTGACATCCACGATTTTCTGAAAGGATTGACGGCATGAAGCCGCTTGCCGGACATCGCGTGGCCGTTCTGGGCGGCATGGCGGAGCGCCCGCTGGCACGCTATTTCGCGTCGCTGGGCGCCACCATCGGCGGGCCGGTCGAGGGGGCTTCGTTTGTGATCGACGATCTCGGCCTCGACCGGATTGGCGATGTGGTCATTCCCGTGGAGGCCGTTCATGTTTCCGTGACGCCTTTTGGTTCCGGCGGCCCGCGCGCTGGCTGGCGGGGCGGCGAACTGGTGGCATCGGCCATGGGCGGCGCGCTGCGCGTGACCGGGGAGCCGGGTCTGCCGCCCGTCAAGGAAGCCGCCGACGCCTGCACCTTCCATGCCGACATGGTTGCCGCTGCCGGCGCGATGGCGGCGCATTTCGCGCGCGGCAGCCACGGCAAGGGCCAGCATGTCGACGTTTCCATCCAGCAGGTCGCCTTCAGCCGCAACACCAACGGGGTGCTTGTCTGGCAGTTCGACCGCCGCAAGCTTAGCCGCGCGGGCGGGGCGCTTGCCTATGGCAGGGCGACTGTGCGGGCGATCTGGCGCCTGGCCGACGGCTGGTGCTTCCATTCGCTCATGACGGGGCGCCTGGGCGCGCCCGCCAATCAGGCCCTCTCGGACTGGATCGACGAGGCCGGCATGGACAATCCGATGCGCGGCACAGACTGGCTGCGCTACAATCGCTCGACCCTGCCGGCGGACACGCGCCTGACCTGGGAAACCGCCATCGCCGCCTTCTTCGCCTCGCGAACCAAGGCGGAAATGGCGACGGAGGGCTTGCGGCGCGGCATCAATGCCTGCGTGGTCAACGAGCCGTCCGATGTGCTGAACGACCCCCATCTTGCCGCCCGTGGCTTCCTTGCAACGCCGTCCGGTCTGCCCGAGCGCTTCGCGACCTTCCGCGAAGGCAGCGTGCGCGTGGCAGCGCCGGCGGTTCATAGCGGCGAGCGCCCCGGTCCGCTTGCCGGCGTGCGGGTGCTGGATTTCGCCTGGGCGCTGGTGGGATCGATCACCACCAAGACACTGGGCGATCTCGGCGCGCAGATCGTCAAGATCGAGAGCCGCACGCGCCCCGATCTGGCGCGGCTCGACGTGCAGGTGGCGGCCTCGCAGGCCGGCAATCTCGACGACAAGCCATGGTTCGCCCATCTGAACAGCTCCAAGCGCAGTCTGTCGCTCGACATGAAGAACCCGCTGTCACGCGAACTGCTGGAGCCGCTCATCGACTGGGCCGACGTGGTGGTCGAAAATTTCTCGCCCGGGACCATGAAGAAGCTGGGACTGGCCTATGAGGACCTGGCGGCGCGCAATCCGGGCATCGTGATGGTCTCCGGGAGTGTGTTCGGACAGACCGGCCCGCTCGCGCAGCAATGGGGGGTGGATGGCACGGGTGGGGCGCTCTCCGGCCGCACCTATCTCACCGGCTATCCGGATCGCGACCCCGTCATTCCGGGTGCTGTGCCCTATGGCGATGTCATCGTGCCCTTCGTGATGGCGGCCGGCGTCGCGGCCGCGCTTCAGTACCGGCGGGAGACCGGGCGTGGATGCCATATCGATGCCTCCATGTACGAAATCTGCGTGCAGCAGATGCGCGACAGTCTGGCCGCCGCCCGCCGGGGAGAGCGGCCGCAGCGAATGGGCAATGCCGATCCGGCGGTGTTCTTCCAGGATGTTTTTCCGGCAGCGGGGGACGATCGCTGGGTTGCCGTTACGCTGTTCGACGCGGCGGAGCAGGCGCTGCTGGATCGCGTGACAGGCGGCGATCCGGCGGGCTGGATCGCGGCGCGCGAGGATCATGTCGCGGCCGCCGCGTTGCAGGCGGCGGGCATTGCGGCAGGCGCAGCGCAGGATTGCGAAGATATGATCGAGCGCGACCCGCAGCTCGCCGCGCGCGGCGCGCTGGTTACGCTCGACCATCCGCTGCTCGGCCCCTTCGGCCACATCGCCACACCCATCCACTTTTCGCGGGATCGCTTCAGCCCCTTCCGCGCGCCCGCCATGGGCGAACATCACCGGGACATCGCGCGGACGCTCTGTGGTCTTTCGGACGAACGCATCGATGAACTCGCAGCCGCGGGAGTATTCCAATGAGCATGACAGCCGGCCAGCGCAGCAAGAAGCTGCTTGCCTGCACAGCACAGGCCAACGCCTATCAGAAGGCGTTCGGCCTCGAACTGAAACGACGCGTGATCGATGAGGGCGAGCCTTTCGTGGTTGCGCAGGCGGACACGCCGCACGAGATCTTCCACGCGATGGACATTCCCGTCATCGCCAACCAGTGGTGGTCGGCCTATATCTCGGCCAAGCAGCTCTCCGGCCGCTATTTCGACGCGATGGTGGAGAAGGGCTATCCGGCCAATAGTTGCAAATATTGCTCGCTGGGCCTGGCCTGCACGCTCGCAGACGATCCGGCCAGTGCGCCCTGGGGCGGCCTGCCTCGCCCCACTATGCTGGTGGCACGCCTGACCTGCGATTGCATCCAGCACGTCTTCGGCCAGTGGGCCGATGCGCTGGGGACGGAGTTCTTTCCCATCGAGGCACCCGCCTGGCCGGAGAAGGACGCGCAGTGGTTCGAGCACAGCAGCACGGATTGGGAGCGGGTCTATGGGCCGGAGCGGATCGCCCTGCTCGTCGAGGAAATGCACGACCTGATCGTGCTTCTCGAAGAGCGGACGGGCCGGACCTTCGATGAGGCCAAGTTCGTCCGCCTCATGGAGCGCATCAACGAGCAGGAAGGCTATATCTGGGAAGCCGCACGTGCGATCGGTGAGGCGCGGCCCTGTCCGGTCTCCATTGCCGAGCAGATGCCCAACGTCATGATTCCCCAGTGGCATCGCGGATCGGACTGGGCCGTGGCCCATGCCCGTGCCTTTCGCGACGAGGTGATGGA
>DASRXY010000069.1:0-9224 GCA_035654035.1 Sphingobium sp.
ACGCGGAATGCGACGGGGCGGGCGCTCTCCAATGGCCTCGCCGCCTATGGAGAGGCCCGCCGCGTCAGTGCCGGTGCCGTTACGCCACTGCAATTAGAGCCCGGCGCGCTGGTCTACCGGCTGTGCGATACTGTCGCTGCCTTACGCTGAGGTCAGCGCGGGCAATCAGCCTTGAGCCGCGTTCAGCAAACTGGTCATTTCGCCCTTGCTGATCTGCTTGTCGCCATCGGTATCGGCGCGGGCGAACAGGCTAGTCGCCCAGCTCTGCGTATCTTCCGGCGCCGCGCCATCAGCGGCTGGCTTGCGCAGCTTGCTCACCCAAGACGTGAACTCGGCCTCGTTGAGCTGGCCGTTCTTATCCAGATCGTAGGTGCCGAACTCACGGTCGACGATCTGCGCGGCCGGCATGGGCTGCGTCGCGTCCGCCGGTGCGTTATCCGCCGGCGCATTCTCCGCCGGGCCGCTTTCCACCGGAACGGGGGCCTCGCTGTCGACGGGCTGCGCGAGCGCGGCCCCGGAAAGAGAAAGAGCCGCCGTCGCAATGGCGGTCTGGATCAAATGGGTCGTCTTCATGTCAAAATCTCCGTCTCTGCAAAAGTCCGCAGGTGGACCTTTGACTCTGTCATAATGCAGCAGAAAGACTGCTCGCATTGGTGATATGGACAACGATAACGATTTCGCGAGGCGTTGGTTTTTCGACTTGTCGAGGATTTCTGGCACTTCGATGACGAAACGCCGTTGCTAATGCGACAAGCCGAAGAGTGATGCGTATTTTGCAATCATGCCGCTGGATGGCGGTGCGGATCCACAGCGGCACGGAGTCTAGGCAGGGCCGGCCGGCGCGGTTAGAGGAGAGCACGGCCGCAGCGCGCGGCTCTTTCTTTGCACAAGCCAGGCAGGACCCATGCCCAAGCCCTTCACCATCACGACGGCCATTTCCTATCCCAATGGACGGCCTCATATCGGCCATGCCTATGAAGCGATCGCGACCGACGCGCTGGCGCGGGCGGCGCGGATGATGGGGCGCGATGTCTTCTTCCAGACCGGCACCGACGAGCATGGCCTCAAGATGGCGCAGACGGCGCGCGGCCGGGGCATCGAGCCGGCCGAGCTGGCGACTGAAATGTCCTCTTATTTCAAGGAAATGGATGACGCGCTGAATGTCGGCTACGATCGCTTCATCCGCACCACCGAGCCCGCGCACCACCGCGCCAGCCAGGCGATCTGGCAGGCGATGGAAGCGGCCGGCGACCTTTATACGGGCCGCTATGAGGGCTGGTACTCCGTCCGTGACGAAGCCTATTACGAAGAAAGCGAGCTGATCGCAGGGGAGGGCGGAGAGAAGCTCTCGCCGCAGGGCACGCCTGTTGAATGGACCGTGGAGGAGGGCTGGTTCTTCCGCCTTTCCAAATATCAGCAGCCGCTGCTCGATCTCTATCGCGCGCGGCCCGATTTCATCCGCCCCGAGAGCCGCCGCAATGAAGTGCTGCGCTTCGTGGAAGCCGGGCTGACCGATCTCAGCATCTCGCGCTCCACTTTTGATTGGGGCGTGCCCGTGCCCGGCGCGCCGGGGCATGTCATGTATGTGTGGGTCGACGCGCTCACCAATTACCTGACCGGCTGCGGCTACCCCGACGATGCCGCGCGCATGGCGCATTATTGGGCGGAAGGCGGCGATATCGTCCATATCATCGGCAAGGACATTGTGCGCTTCCATGCCGTCTATTGGCCGGCCTTCCTGATGAGCGCGGGCTTGCCGCTGCCCAAGACAGTGTTCGGCCACGGCTTCCTGCTCAACCGGGGCGAGAAGATGTCCAAGTCGCTGGGCAATGTCATGGACCCGCTCGCGCTGGCGGAGCAGTTCGGCGTCGATCAGCTCCGCTATTTCCTGCTGGCGGAAGTGACCTTCGGCAATGACGGCAGCTACAGCGCCGAGGCGATCGTGCAGCGCGCCAATACCGAGCTGGGCAACAGCTTCGGCAATCTGGCGCAGCGCACGTTGAGCTTCATTGCCAAGAATCTCGACGGGCGCCTGCCGGTGCCTGCGCCCACGGCTGACGATACGGCGCTGCTGGAGACGGTGCGGCAGGCAGCGGCGGTGGACGTGCCCGCTGCCTTTGCCGCGCTGGCGCCGCACGAGGCAATCCAGGCGTGGCTGCGCGCCGTCTTCGCCTGCAATGCCTATATCGATGCGCAGGCGCCCTGGGCGCTGCGCAAGACCGATCCCGCCCGCATGGAGGCGGTGCTGGCCACGCTCTATGTCGCCATTGGCCAGCTTGCGACAGCGATCCAGCCGGTGATCCCCGCGAGCGCGGCAAAGCTGCTCGACCATATGGGCGTGCCGCAGGAACACCGCAGCTATGAAGGGCTTGGCGGGAACTGGTATGCGGCGCTGTGCGCTCAGAACCATAAGGTCGCGCCGCCGACGCCGCTGTTCCCGCGGCTGGAACTGCCGGCGCAGGAGAGCGAAGCTTGATGATGCTGGTCGATAGCCACTGCCACCTCAACTATAAGGGCCTGATCGAGCATCAGGGCGACGTGATCGCGCGCGCCCGCGCAACTGGCGTGGGCACGATGCTCAACATCTCGACGCGCGAGCGGGAATGGGCCGATGTGATTGGCCTTGCCGAGCGTGAGCCGGATGTGTGGGCGAGTGTCGGTATCCATCCCCATGAGGCAGACGCGCATCCCGATGTGGACACGGCGCGGCTGGTCGCGGCCGCGGACCATCCGCGCGTGGTAGGCATCGGCGAGACCGGCCTCGATTATTATTACGATCATTCGGACCGCGATCGGCAGCAGGCGAGCTTCCGTGCCCATATCGCCGCCGCGCGCGAGACGGGATTGCCGCTCATCGTCCACACCCGCGATGCCGAGGAGGATACCGCCCGCATCCTCACCGAGGAGATGGAGCGCGGCTCGTTCAGCGGCGTCATCCATTGTTTCACCGCCAGCGCCGCCTTTGGCGAGACGGCACTGGCGCTGGGCTTCTACATCAGCCTCTCGGGCATCGTGACCTTCAAGAGCGCCGCAGATCTCCAGGCGACGGCCCGCGACATTCCCGGCCGGCGGCTGCTCATCGAGACGGATTCGCCGTTTCTCGCGCCCGTGCCGCGCCGGGGCAAGCCATGCGAACCGGCCTTTGTGGCGGACACGGCGCGCTTTCTGGCCGACCTGCGCGGCGAGAGCGTGGAAGATCTGGCGATGCAGACCAGCCATAACTTCTTTACGCTGTTCTCCAAGTGCGATGCCCCGACGGCGGCCGCCTGACGCAATGAGCCTCAAGACCGTCATTCTGGGCTGCGGCACCTCCTCGGGCGTGCCGCGCATCGGCAACGACTGGGGCGCCTGCGATCCCACCGATCCGCGCAATGCTCGCACCCGCGTCTCCATTCTCGTCGAGAGCGCGTCGACGCGTATATTGGTCGATACCTCGCCCGACATGCGGGCACAGCTTCTGGCGGCGGACGTGGTGCATCTGGACGCCGTGCTGTGGACCCACGACCATGCCGACCATGCCCATGGCATCGATGACCTGCGGCAGGTGATGCACCATCGCGGCTCCCCGGTGCCGGCTTATGCCCATGCCGCGACGCTGCGCGGTCTCAAGGCGCGCTTCGCTTACGCCTTCGAGGGGCGGGAAGGCTATCGCGCGACCATCGACGCGCGCGAGTTGGGCGAGGGTGAGACCATGATCGGCGACATCGCTTTGCGCTGGGTGGCGCAGCCGCACGGGTCGATCTCCTCCACCGGTTTCCGCTTCGACTATGGCGGCCACGCCGTCGCCTATGCCACGGATGCGGACGCCGTGACGGACGAGATGGTGGCGCTTTATGCCGGAGTCGATCTGCTCATCATCGATGCGCTGCGGGTGAAGCCGCATCCCACGCATCTCGATCTGGCACAGAGCCTGGATACCATTGCGCGCGTGAAGCCGCGCCGTGCCGTGCTGACCCATATGGACAACAGCATGGACTATGCGACCTTGCGTGGGTCGCTTCCGCCGGGGGTGGAGCCGGGCTATGACGGGCTGACCATATTGCTGTGACCGGCGGGCAAACGCAGGGAGAGCGGACATGACGAGCGATCAGATCGCCGGATCGATCTATATGGGCCTGTGGCTGCCGCGCGGCCGGATGGCCGGGCTTGCGGCGGGCTGGCTCGCCATCATTGCCGGGCTGTGGGCGCTTATCGTTCTGGCGCGAAAGCTGCTGTAGATGTTCGGCCTCGGAGCTTGATGGTGCGGATTAGGGCGAAGCGTGGCGGGGCATTGTCCAGCCTTTGCAGATGCTTCGTGGGGTGAGCCGCGCAAGGTCTTCAGGTCCCCGGAAGATCAGGGGAGCGGTGTTGGGGGACGGCCGGCGGTGCAAGGCTGACAATTGACTCCGTGCCCAGGGGCTGCGGGTATTTTCCGGTCACGATTGGGCCAATCCAATGCTCCTGCCTACGCAGGAGCACTGATTTTTTCTTGCTCGGATAAATTTTTGCTCGGCGGCCTGCCGTGACCCCACGCGGCGAACCGAGTGCGAAGGCGAACGACGGTCTATCCGATCGGGCCTGCCTTGAACCACGCGACTCCGCCGCGTCAGGGCACGACCCGAAGAATCTCGTCCGGGCGAGCGAGGGCGAACAGGCTGAGGCCGGCTGCACGGGCGCGGTGGGCCGCCATGCTGGTAGGCACCGAGATCGTGACCAGCGTGGTGGCGCCGGCACGCACGGCCTTCTCGACGATTTCGTAGCTGCACCGCGCCGTGGAGAGGATGAACCCCTCGGCCATCGGGCGGTTCATGCGGGCCATGGCGCCGACGAGCTTGTCCAGCGCATTGTGGCGGCCGACATCCTCCCGCACGCAGACGATCTCCCCGGCGGGCGAGACGAAGCCGGCAGCGTGCATGCCGCCGGTGGCCCGATTGCCGGGCTGGTGCGCGCGCAGGGCGTCCAGCGCAGCGAAGATAGCGGCCGGCGCAACGGGGGTGTGTGCGGCGACCGGGGGCAGGGGGCGCGCCACGGCTTCGAGATTGTCGATGCCGCACAAGCCGCAGCTCGATTCCGCGACGCGAGCGCGCACGCGCTCCTGCAATTGCTCGAGGGCGAGCGAGGCGATGTCGGCCCGCGCGATCCAGCCCTTGTCGGTTTCCGCCAGATCGATGCCGGAGACGTCCGCGACGGTTTTCGCAAGCCCTTCTGTCAGTGCGAAACCGGTGATGAAATCGGCGAGGTCGCTGGGGCTCGCCATCATGACCGCGTAGGAGAGGCCGTTATATTCGAGCGCGACCGGGATTTCCGGCGCGAAGGGCCGCTCGACCGGACGGGTGCTCCCGTCCGGCCGGATCGCGGTCAGCCCTGCGGCGTCATACATCAGGCCGCTTTGGCTGCCACATAGGCTTCGACCTTGGCCATCGCCTCGGCCGCAATGGGCGAGAGCAGCGTGCGGTCGCCGGCCAGCATCGCGGCCTTCATGCGCGGATCCCAGAATTTGATGATATGGGTCGCAGTCGCCTCCACGGCGGCATTGTGGCCCTGGACTTCCAGGTTACGGGCGATCTGATTGGCCATATAGGCGAGGGTGTCGACGTTCATGGTCCCTTACTCCGCCGCCTCGGCCTGGATGTTCGCCTTGACCCGGCGCGAGCGCTCGGACCAGGAGGCATAATCCTCCTGCCAGTCGGTCGGGCCGTTGGAAGGCGTCACCTGCACCGCCGTCACCTTGTATTCCGGGCAGTTGGTCGCCCAGTCCGAATAGTCGGTCGTGACGATGTTCACCATCGCGGCCGGGTGGTGGAAGGTGGTGTAGACCACGCCCGGCGCGACGCGATCCGTCACCAGCGCGCGCAGCGTGGTTTCGCCGGTGCGGCTGGCGAGCTTCACCCAGTCGCCATCCTTGAGACCGCGATTTTCTGCGTCACTCGGGTGGATTTCCAGCCGGTCCTCGGGGTGCCAGACGATGTTGCCGGTGCGGCGGGTCTGCGCGCCGACATTATACTGACTGAGGATGCGGCCCGTGGTGAGCAGCAGCGGGAAGCGCGGGCCGGTCTTCTCATCGGTCGGCACATAGTCGGCCACGACGAACCGGCCCTTGCCGCGCACGAAATTCTCCACATGCATGACCGGCGACCCTTCGGGAAAGGTGTCGTTGACCGGCCACTGCACCGATGCCTCGCGCTCCAGCCGCTCCCAGCTCACGCCGGCGAAGGTGGGGGTGAGGCGAGCGATCTCGTCCAAGACCTGGCTCGGATGGGTGTAGGTCCAGCCCAGGCCCAGTGCGTTGGCGAGAAGCTGCGTGACTTCCCAGTCCTCATAGCCATTGGCGGGCTCCATGACCTTGCGGACCGGCTGGATGCGCCGCTCGGCATTAGTGAAGGTGCCGTTCTTCTCCAGGAAGGTAGAGCCGGGCAGGAAGATGTGCGCATAGTTGGCGGTCTCGTTCAGGAACAGGTCCTGCACGATGACGCACTCCATGGCCTTGAGGCCCTCGGCGACATGCTTGCTGTTCGGATCGGACTGGAGGATGTCCTCGCCCTGGATGTAGATGGCGCGGAACGAGCCGTCGATGGCCGCGTCCAGCATGTTGTTGATGCGCAGGCCCGGCTCGGGGTCGAGCGTCACACCCCAGTCCGCCTCGAAGCTCTGGCGCACCGTATCGTCCGAAATGTGGCGATAGCCCGTGAGTTCGTGCGGGAAGCTGCCCATGTCGCACGAACCCTGCACGTTGTTCTGGCCACGCAGCGGGTTCACGCCCACGCCCGGCCGGCCGATATTGCCGGTGGCCATGGCAAGGTTGGCGATGGCAATGACCGCCGAGGAACCCTGGCTGTGCTCGGTGACGCCCAGGCCATAATAGATCGCGCCATTGCCGCCGGTCGCATAGAGCCGCGCGGCAGCGCGGACGTCGGCGGCCGGCACGCGGGTGACCGCTTCCAGTGTCTCGGGCGAATGACGCTCGTCGGAGACGAAGCGCGCCCAGTCCTCAAAAGCGTCCCACTCACAGCGCTCGCGCACGAACGCCTCGTTGACGAGTCCCTCGGTGACGATGACGTGCGCCATCGCGGTCAGCACGGCGACGTTGGTGCCGGGCTGGAGCGCCAGGTGATAGGCCGCGTCGATATGCGGCGAATGCACGAGGTCGGTACGGCGCGGATCGATGACGATGATCTTGGCGCCCTCGCGCAGGCGGCGCTTCATGCGGCTGCCGAACACGGGATGCGCGTCGGTGGGGTTGGCGCCGATGAGCAGCATCACGTCCGCGTCCATCACGCTGTCGAAATCCTGCGTGCCAGCCGAGGTGCCGAAGGTCTGCGAGAGGCCGTAGCCCGTCGGCGAGTGGCAGACCCGCGCGCAGGTATCCACATTGTTGGCGCCGAAGCCCGCGCGCACCAGCTTCTGGACCAGATAGGCCTCTTCGTTGGTGCAGCGGGAGGAGGTAATGCCGCCCAGCGCGCGGGCGCCGTGCTTGTCCTTGATGCGCTTGATCTCGGAGGCGGTGTAAGCGATCGCCTCCTCCCAGCTCACTTCCTGCCAGGGCTCGTCGATCGACTTGCGGATCATCGGCTTGGTGATGCGGTCCTGATGATTGGCGTAGCCCCAGGCGAAGCGGCCCTTGACGCAGCTATGGCCCCGGTTGGCCTTGCCATCCTTCCACGGCACCATGCGGACCAGCTGCTCGCCGCGCATTTCGGCGCGGAAGGCGCAGCCTACGCCGCAATAGGCGCAGGTGGTGACGACGGCGCGCTCTGGCAGGCCGATTTCCTTGACGCTCTTCTCCTGCAACGTCGCGGTGGGGCAGGCCTGCACGCAGGCGCCGCACGAGACGCATTCGGAGGAGAGAAAATCGTCGCTGGCAAGGCCGGCCGAGACCTGCGAGCCGAAGCCGCGCCCGTCGATGGTGAGCGCGAAGGTGCCCTGCACTTCATCGCAGGCGCGCACGCAGCGCGAACAGACGATGCACTTGGAGGGATCAAAATCGAAATAGGGGTTGGAGATGTCCGTCGTCAGGCCGAGATGGTTTTCGCCGGTATAGCCGTAGCGCACGTCGCGCAGGCCCACGGCGGCGGCCTGGTCCTGAAGCTCGCAATCGTTGTTGGCCGAGCAGGTGAGGCAATCGAGCGGGTGATCGGAGATATACAGCTCCATCACGCCCTTGCGCAGCTTCTGCAGGCGCGGGGTCTGCGTCTGCACGACCATGCCATCGGCGACGGGCGTGGTACAGGAGGCCGGCGTGCCCCGCGCACCCTCGATCTCGACCAGGCACAGACGGCAGGAGCCGAAGCTCTTCATATTGTCCGTGGCGCAGAGCTTGGGAATGCTCCCGCCGATTTCGGCGGCGGCGCGCATCACGCTCGTTCCTTGCGGAACCGTGACCGAACGGCCGTCGATAGTCAGGGTGACCATCGTCTCGGACGTGGCGGCGGGAGTGCCGAAATCGGCCTGCTTTTCATAGCCCATGACGTTCAACTCTCTCGAGATCAGCGACTGTGTTGATATTAACAGGGTCGCGTGGCAATTGCACGGCGCGCGCGGAAATCCGCCGCGCAAAACCCTTGATGGAGTGCGTTTCGTCGCTTTCAAGCAGCGCGAGCGCATCGTCCGCGGCGAAGGCGGGCCATAATCCGACGACCGGAAGGCTCGCGACATAAGCGGGGTAGGGGAAGAGCCGCGCGCGCAGGTCGTCCGGCAGGTCGAAGGCGTCGCAGGGCGCGGTCAGCACGGCCGCATAACCGCGCGCCCGCGCCTCGAAGAGCGCCGCCGCGATGCCGCCGAGCGGGCCGAGGCCGGGCGCGGGCTTGTCGGCGATCCCCTCCAGCCCCTCATGCGATCGACCGACCACAATCACGTCCGCGCACTGCTCGGCCAAGGTCTCCGCCACCCGGTCGATGAGCGGACGACCACGCAGGCGCGCGAGCGCCTTGTCGCTGCCGAAGCGCGAGGACTTGCCGCCAGCGATCACCGCGCCGAGGACGGCACCGCGATCGATGCCGAGCAGGCCGGTGCAGCAGCTCATTATTCGGCGGCCTCGGGCACACGCGCGCCGAAATCCGCCGGCCAGTGCCTGAGCGCACTCATCACGGGGAAAGGTGTGAAGCCGCCGAGCGCGCACAGCGAACCGAACTTCATCGTCTCGCAAAGCTCTTCCAGCAGCACCAGCTCGTCTTCCAGCGCCCGAGCGGCGACGGGGGCGTTGTGCATCTGCGGCAGCGTCTCGACCACGTCGCGCTGGCGCGGGGTCT
>DASRXY010000070.1:0-15402 GCA_035654035.1 Sphingobium sp.
GCACCGTCTTGGTGGCGCGGCAATAGGCGTTCGCGGCGGTGAGATTCTGGAAATAGAGCACATTACCGAAAGCCGGCTTGTCGAGGTGGAAATAGAGCACGCCCGCGTTGAGGCCGCGCTGCCCCGCCTCGACATGACCCACCGCCCCCAGCGGATCGTCCTGCGCATCCAGCGGATAGAGATCGCGCGGCGCAAACGGCACCACCATATCCACGGCCGGCGTGAACTGCACCACCATGCGCAGTTGCTCCAGCGCATCGGCGCGCGCGGTGAACATGGCGACATGCTCGCCAAGCGCGCTCTCGATCCGCAAGCGAACCGCCTCTCCCGCACCGCGCCGGGCGACCTTACAGCGGAACTTGCCCGGCACGAACGCCACGCGCAGCGCCAACCCGCCCTGCCCTTCGCGGCGGATCAGCGCCCAGACGGAATCGCGCGCGGCGCACAACTCCACTCCCAGCCCGCCGGTATCGAACCGGGCGACCGGCTTCATCTCACCGCCAAGCAGCGCCTGGCGCAACGAAAGGACATAAGCGCTAACAGCCGGCGACGCGGCTGGATGATCGGATTGCAGGACGCGCGGCATTGATTTCCTCGGCAGTGCAGAGCGGCATTGCTCTTCCGCGAAGAAACCCGCTCGGGGCCCCTCTGTTCCGCGCACATGTTAACCCATTTCTTCCCCGGCCCATCGCAGCGCCTCGGCTGGGCGGCGTGGACCTCCGCCGGGGCAGAAACCGAGGCGTTGGCCAATCGTTACGCGGCCCTGACCACATCGAGCATCAAAGCGCGAAAGGACGGAGCCGGTGGCGATTTGCCCTCGCCCAAAGGGCGGCCCTCTTCTCAACATATTGCCGCACAGCGGCGGCAGGACCGCAAGCCGCCTGCGCGCCTTTGGCCGGGCCAGCATCGCAGGGAGGGACAGTTGGCCAGTCTAGCCGCCCGAGCCTGCGACCAGCGCGAATATTTCCGGCCGCATCAATATCTGGCCTATGAGGCCGACACGCCGCAGGTCGTCTATCGCATCGAGGAAGGCTGGGCGTGCCGCTTCCGGCTGCTGAGCGACGGGCGACGGCAGATCACAGCCCTCTTCCTGCCGGGCGATTATTGCGAGCCGCAATGGGCCTTCGGCGCCGGCCCCGCCCAGCAGATCATGACGCTGACCAAGGTGCGGACGCTCAACTGCCCGGTCTCGGCCGGCACCTCCTCGGAGCAGCGCCGCGCCCTGCTCGATGCGCTGGTGACGGCGCTTGAACGGCAGACGGCGTGGCTGGTGACGCTTGGCCGCAGGACGGCGATGGAGCGCATCGCCCATCTGCTGTGCGAGATCTACGAGCGCATGGACAACAGCGGGCTCACCTACAGCCAGCAATGCGCCATGCCGCTCACGCAGATGGACATTGCCGACATTGCGGGACTCACGCCCGTTCATGTCAACCGCACCTTGCAGACGATGCGCGCCACCGGCCTGATCGAATTGCAGGCGCGCTGGCTGCGCATTCCCGATCTCAAGGCCCTGCGACAGGCCGCAAGCCTGCCCTGACGCGCCCCGCGCGAGAGATTTCGCGCAGCGCGGGATAGGAAGCGGCCCCGGCACGTTTCGAGAGCGCAGCGACGACAAGGAGAAAGCCATGACCGCGTTTCGCAGCAGCAGGCACGTCCCCACCCAAGTGACGGACAGGCCCAACATCTCGACCGAGAACCAGCCCGAAGGCGCCGCACGCCGGCCGAGCGACACGCTGGACCGCGAACCCAAGCGCGACCCTGTGAGCGGCGCCGCCATACCGGACAATTATGATCCCGAGACGAACACCCGCGTCGGCGAGGAACAGGACAGCAGAGCAGGCAAGCAAGGCGCCGCACGCCGCAAGCCGGCCCGCTGACCCCTCGTCCGGCGGCTCCGGCCGTCCCACCCCCATCGCGTGTCGCCGCGTGCGTGGATGCCGGGAAGCGTCCTTGCCCCGCGTTCCGCTGCGGCCCCTCCTCTCGGGACATTCATGCTCGCGCCTCAAGCCATTATTTCCGATACCGAATGCGAACAGGGCCTGCGGCGCCTCGTGTATGAGGCCGCCTTTTCCAACACCACGGCGGCGCTCACCACTGGCGTGATCCTCACTGCCTTTGCGCTCCATCTGGGTGCGAGCAATGCAGTGATCGGCCTGCTGGCGGCGCTGCCATTTCTCTCGCAACTCACGCAGGTGCCGGCGATCGCGCTCATCGAGCGGCTGCGACAGCGCAAGCGCATCGCCGTGCTCTCCAGCGCGGCGGGGCGCACCATGCTGGGGCTCATGGCGCTGCTGCCGTTCGTGCCCGGGGTCGCCATCGGCGGCCTCGTCTTCGCTACGGCCATCCTGTGCATCATGGGCGCCATTGGCGGCTGCGCCTGGAACGCGTGGCTGCGTGACCTGGCTCCAGAGGACCGCATGGGCAGCATCTTCGCCCGCCGCACGGTCTATGCCACCTTCACCACCATCATTGCGGGCGCCGGCGCGGCGCTGGCGCTGGAACTGACGCCGCCCGGCTCGGATGCGCGGGCGTGGAGCTTCTGCGCTCTCTATGCCGTGGGCTGCGCGGCCGGCCTCATCAGCGTGGGCATCGTGGCGCGGATCCCCGAACCGCAGATGCCGGCGGCGCAGTCCGAATCCGCACATCTGCTCACCCGGCTGCGCACGCCGCTCACTGACCGGAATTTCGCACGCCTGCTGCGATTCCTGGGGAGCTGGCAGTTCGCCATCAATCTCGCGACGCCCTTCTTCACCGTCTATCTGGTGGAGCAGCTCGGCTACAGTATGACCATTGTGATGGGCCTGTCCATCGCCAGCCAGATCGCCAATGTGGTGGCCCTGCGCAACTGGGGCGCGTTGGCCGACCGGTTCAGCAACAAGTCCGTCCTGCTCGTCGCGGCCCCCGCCTATATCCTGAGCATCCTGGGCATGATCGGCGCCTCGCAGATCGCCACACCGCCCTGGCGTCTGGCCTGGCTGGCCCTGCTCCACCTCTTCATGGGCGGTGCCGTCGCCGGTGTGACGCTCGCCACCGCCAACATTGCGCTCAAGCTCTCGCCGCGCGGCACGGCCGCCTCTTACCTCGCTACGAGCGGCGTGGTCACGGCGGCCGCAGCCGGCTCGGCGCCGATCCTGGGCGGCCTGTTCGCCGACTTCTTCTCGACACGGCACTTCGAGTTGCTGATCCGCTGGACCAGCCCGGACGAGGTGCACGTCTTGCTGCCGATCCATCTCACCAACTGGGATTTCTATTTCCTGCTTTCCGGCCTGCTCGGCTTCTATGCCCTGCACCGGTTGAGCCTGGTGCGGGAAACCGGCGAGATCAGCCGGCGCGAGATGGTGGATAAGGTGCTGTTCCAGACACGCAGTTCCATCCACAATTTCTCGACCGTGACGGGCCTGCGCACCCTGACCGAGGTGCCGAGCGCCTTTCTGCGCGAGGCGCAGGTACAGACGCGCTTTTTCCGGATGCAGCTTTCACGCGGATTGCGGGACAAAGCCCGACGGAAGAGCCGCCGATAGCCGCGCCGGCCTCATTCGGAGAGTCGGGGCATGACACGCATCAGCGAAACGAGCGTGCGGCGGGGCTGTGTCAGCATGAACTGGGCGGCCACGGCAATATCCTCGGCCCGTAGCATCTTGCCTGCATGGATCATCTCGCGCTGCTCGGGCGGCGGCGTGTCGGGCGACTGCATGTCGGTGCCGACGAGGCCGGGCTCGATATTGCCGACCTTGATGTCCTTCTCGGCCAGCTCCTTACCCAAAGCCTCGGCAACGGCCTGAACGCCGGTCTTCGTCGCCGTGTAGACGGTCGATTCGGGCGACCGGCTCACCGCCGACATCGAACCAATGAAGACGATATCGCCGCCCGGCTGCATGCGCTCGACCACCCGGCGCGCCGTGGTCATCATGGCGGTCAGATTGGTGTCGACGACATAGCGGATGGTCTCGACCGGCGATGTCTCCAGCCCTTCGGCCGCAAGACCGGCATTGATGACGGCAATGTCGATGCCGCCGAGGAAGCGCTCGGCCTCGTCCACGAAGCGATCCACGCCCTCCTGTGTAGCCAGATCGACATTGATGCCCTCCCCCTCGCCTACTTCGCGAATGCGTGCGAGCGCATCCGCCAGAGGCTCCGGCGCCCTGCCGCAGATGAACAGCCTTGCGCCCTCGGACGCCAGCAGAACGGCAATGGCGCGGCCGATGCCGGTGGTTCCGCCGCTGACAAGGACGCGGCGGCCCTTCAGGCTGGGCATTTCGGTGTGCGCGTCCGCGCGGTCGATGGTGGGTGTGGCAGACTCGGGCATGAGGGCCTCCTTTGCAGGCCGAACCCCTGGCACGCGCGCGGGTTCCACCGGCAGGAGCGGCGAAGATCGTGATCCAGATTAGTTTCGCGCCGCCTTGGCGCGCGGCGCGGAACGAGGCGCACCGCAGGGGCGTTGAAGGCCTAGCAAAGGCAGGATTCATGTATGACAAAGGACAAGAAAGCCTTCCCGCCGCCCATCTATCATGGCGATCAGGACAAGGACCGCCTGCCCTATAGTGGGCCGCCGATCCGAACACGAGCCGGGCGGGAAGAAGACATTGGCCGGCGCGCGCCGGCAGAAGGCAGCGGCGCGGTGGTCGGCTCGGGCGCGAGCGCAGGCGGAACCGGCGGACCGAGCGAGGACCCGGACGTGGATTCCATCGGCGGTGGCGGCGGCGACGCGATGCCGCGTGAGCGCGGTTCGAAAACGGAGCCCGGGGCCGAGGATTAGGACGAGAGCCATTTTCACCCGCCATTCCGGGGAAGCCGAACCCATGCGATTGTAAGCGAGATTCCCGCTTCGCGAGAATGACGATGGTTAAGAGATGCGGCGAATCATCGCGCCTCGCGCAAACGCCGCCCCCTCAGAAACCGGGATCGTCCTGACGGTGCCGATCCATAAGTGTGACGAGCCGTCCGGTCCAGCCGCGCCGATAGGCCAGGCCTTCATAGACAGTTGCGACCAGCCGCGCCCAGCCGAGATAGAGCGGCGGGCAACGCAGCCGGCGCGCGAGCGCGAAAACGAGATGGCTCCACCGGCTAATCGCCGCGCGGCAGCGATAGAGGAGCTTGCGTCGCAGGGGGAGATGCTGTCCGCCCGGCGCCACGCGCTTGCGCGGCCGCAGGGCCGGCGGCATGACCCGCAGCCGATAAGCCAGCCCGTCGCGGCGCTGGCGCAGGCCCGCCGCTTGCGTACGCGCAACGAAGGCCGCATCGACCGGCTCCAGCCGCAACCGCCCCTGCGCGATCGCCTCCTCGATCATGGCCAGCAGCGCAGGCGCGCGCACGATCACGACATTGGTGCCCCGGCCATCCGCGCTATAGGGCTCCACCCACGCATCGCCAAAAGCGATATCGGCCGTCTCCGCCACGACATCGTCGCAGAAGTTGCACGCCGAATTCTGGAAGAAGCCCGCGCCCCAGTCGCCGTCGGCAAGATGCCACCAATCCTGCTGGCGCGTGCTGCCGTCGCGCAGCGTGAGCTGGGCCGTGTACCAGTTGGCCGGCCGCGCCGCATCCTTGCGGCGATAATCGGCCGAAGCGAGTTCGCGAATGGGCACGCCGAGCTGCCAGGCAATGCTCTCCAGGAAATGCGCGCTCTTCATATGGCCGCAGAACAGGCCGAGCGTGAAGGCAATGCGCGCACGCAGCAGCGGCTCCTCGGCGCGCAGTAGGTGCACGGCCTTCATGAAGCAGGGCACGCCGATGACCGCATAGCGGCCGGGCTGCGCGCGGATCTCCCGCAGCACCTCGACGAGCGTCACGGGATAATAGCGCGACTTGGCGCCATCCCGCAGCGCCGCCTCGGTCCGGGAGAGGCGATAACCGAAGAAGCGGCCATCGCGCTCCGGCGAGAGAGTCGCGACATGCGCGACGGCGTCGACAAGGCCCCGGCGCAGCAGCTCTGCCGCCACCCATGTCACCATGCCGCCCGAGCTGCCCTCGGCGCGAAAGCCGGGCTCCTCGACATGGCCCACGAACGCTCGCTGGTGGCGGCCGATCCGCGCGTCATGCGCGGGCGCATCGGGGAAGCGTTCCGCCGCGATGGCGTCCTCATCGCGCGCGGCGGGCGAAAAGGGACAGATGCGGGAAAATGCCGCGCTGCGTCTTTTGGCCCAAGGGCCCGCGGGCTTGATCTGGCCAAAGCCATCCCATGCCATGGTGCCCTGCGCGCCGGCGCAGGCGCCACATCCGATGCACAGGCCCGCACGCACGATGTCATGGGGCGCCAGTGCCCGCTCAACCAAGGGCGGAGTCCAGATAAGCATCGGACCGGCGACGCAGCCCGGCGATGCGCGCATGAATGCCGGGGTCCAGCGGTGCGCCCAGCAGTTCGGCGAACTGGCCGGCCGGCGCCCTTTCCCCGACGAGATGATGCGCCGCGCCCACTTCCCGCGTCAGGTCGCGCACCTTGCGCGAGCGGTAATCGGAGGGCGCCGCCACAAAGGGCCGCCCGTGCAGCAGGGCGAAGATGCATCCGTGAAAGAAGTTGGTCGCGACGGCGCGGGCACCGGCAATGAAGGCGGAAAACTGCTCGGGCCCCGCTTCGACCCGCTGCGCATCGGCCCAGTCGTTCCGATAGCCGATGCTGATAATGGGCAAGCCCTCGGCCGCTGCCCATTGCCTGACCTTGCGGGCAAACCAGGGCGGGAAGCTGTGACCGTAAAGCGCCAGATAGGGCTGCTCGGCGCGCATCGGCGGCGGCGCGGGAGGCGGGAACTGGAGACACGGATCGAGCACGAGCACCGGCTCCCGGCCCGTGCCCTGACGGACCAGCGCGGCGCTGTTGGTATCCCGCACCGAAATCGCCTCGAACCGATCGAGCTTGCGCGCCCAGTCGGCCGGCAAACCGTCGCGCGCTTCATGGCTGCCGAAGCTGGCGGCATAAGAGAGCAACCGTCCGGTACGCAGCCGTTCACCGAAGAAAATGGGCTTGCTGCCGTACCAGGGATGGCGGAAATTCCAGACCTCGTCACTGCCGACGAGGATGACGTCGTAGCGGCCGGCCTCCTCGGGTCGGTCGAGCGGGAAGCGCGGCGACTGCCGGAGCTGCTCGAACGCGGCGAGGAAACGGCGCGTCTTCGCGGCATAGCGCCCATAATCGGCGCGCGGCGTGCGGCGCGGAAGCTCGGGCCGGAAGGCGCAACGCAGTTCGGCCCACCGGACATCGCGGGAATCATGGTCGAGCAGTTCGGCATCATGCCCGCGCGCGCGCAAGCCCTCGACAAGGCAACGGGCCTGCCAATAGGAGCCGTAGTTGATGCTCCGGTGAAAGGTGAGCACGCCCAGCGTCATCGGCCATAGATCCGGTCCAGCACTTCAGCGGCGCGCACATATTGTTCGGCGCCCGCGTCGAAACCGGGCGAGCGGGCCAGACGCTCGGCCCAGGCGGCTGCGGCGCGACCGCCCCAGGCATCAGGCGGCGCGGCCAGCAACTCGCTCGACGTGCCGCTGAAGCGGTGCGCGGTGAAATCGTAGAAGGAGCCATCCACATTGCGCAGCGCCGCGCCGCCACCGGTGCCATAGAAGGCCGCCTCGATGACGGCATCGCGGCCCGCATGCAGCCCCCATGAGCAGGCGAGACGGACCGATACGTCGCCGGCATCGAAGCGGGCGACGGCATAATCCTCCACCGCGCCGGATTCCGGCGCCATGCCGACGTGCAACAGCTCGGCCGTCACGCTGCGGACGGCGGGGAAGCCGAGAGTCCACAAAGCGAGATCGACAAGGTGGATGCCGAGATCGATCACGCAGCCGCCGCCGGACTGGACGGGATCGTAGAACCACGCCTTGTCGGGCCCATAGGCATTGTGGAACGTCAGATCGATGGCGAACAGCCGGCCCACCCCGCCGCCATGCACGACATCGGCAATCGCCCGCATGGCCGCCGTCTCGCGATAGGAGAGATCGACGCCGAGCAGGCGGTCCGCGGCGCTCGCCGTCTCGACCACGGCCCGGGTTTCGGCTGCGGTGCGGCCCAACGGCTTTTGGCAGAACACCGCCACCCCGGCATCGAGCGCGCGCAGCGCCTGCTCGGCATGGAGGGCACTAGGCGTAGCGATGACGATCCCGTCCAGCCGCCGCTCCAGCATCTCTTCCAGAGACTGCACCTGCGCGGCATCGGGTACGAGTTGGGCGGCTGCGGCGGCGCATTCGGGCGAGGGATCGCAGATCGCGACAGCATCGATTGCGCCCGTCGCCAGCATGGCCTCCATGCGGTGTCGGCCGATCCAGCCTGTGCCGAGAAATCCCACGCGCGGTTTCATGCGAGCATGACCAGCGCTTTGACGAAATTGCCGGGCTTGTCGCGCGTGGCGGCCAGTGCCTCGCCGATGCGTTCGAGCGGATAGCGATGCGTGTAGAGCGGCGCGGGATCGAACCGCCCGCTCGCCACCGCGTTCATCGCTTCACGCAAGCCGCGCATCTGCACCACCGGATCGCGCTCATGGGCATTGACGATGTCGATCGCCTTCCAGTTCCACGCCTGCATGTTCACTTGGCGCGGCCCATCCTGATGATAACCCGCAATCACGAGCCGGCCGCCCATGGCGACGAGATCGCCGGCGAGATCGAGCGGCCATTGCTTGCCCACGGCCTCGATGACGCAGCCGCACCCGCGGCCTTCGGTCAGCGCCATCACGCGCTCCACGATGTGGCCATGATCGTGCATGGCGATGGTCTCGGCAGCGCCATAGTAACGCGCGAGAGCGAGCGATTCCTGCCGGCGCGAGATGGCGATGACATGCGCGCCGGCTTCCGAAGCGAGCCGCGTGAGCACCGCGCCCAGAAAGCCGATGCCGATGATGGCCACGCTCTGCCCAGCGCGGATGTCGGCGCGGCGGAAGATGTTGAACGCACAGCCGAGCGGCTCGCCGGGAAAGGGCTGTTCGTTCAGCGCATCGTGCAGCTTCACGACCGCATCGGCAGGCGCGACATCGTAATCGGCGAAGCTGCGGCAGGAGAGCGTCGCGACGCGGTCGCCCGGCGTCAGCGACGTGATGCCCGGCCCCAGCCGGTCCACTACGCCCCAGCCTTCATGGCCGAGCCCACCCGGCTCGCCGGGATAGGTGGACCATGGTTGGCCCATCCAAGGCTCCAGATTGGACGCGCAGACACCGCAGCCTTCGAGACGGATGCGCACATCGCCCGGCCCCGGCTCGGGCAGCGGCGCCTCCACGATGCGGATCTCGCCGGGCCCGGACAGGACGGCCGCGCGCATCACAGCCATGTCCCCACGAGACAGAGCGTCGCGGCGGCGGTGACGCCGGTGGTCGTCCAGCCCAGCAGATTAGTGAGGCGGCCATTGGGCTGAGCGCCCATCAGTTTGCGGTCGTTGGTCATGAGCATCATCAGCAAAAGGAGAGGCGGAACGGAAAATCCCTGAACAATTCCCGACCAGACAAGTGCCCGCATCGGGTTGAAGCCAAGGAAATTAAGCGCGACGGCGACCAGGGTGACGAGGAGAATGATCGAATAGAACAGCCATGCCTCGCCGACATGCTGGTGCAGGCTCCCCTCCCCGCCCAGTCCCTGGACCAGATCATAGGCCGCGCCTGTGGTCATCACGGGAACCGCCAGAAACCCCACGCCCACCACGCCGAGCGCAAACAGCAGCTTGGCCCCGCCGCCCGCCAGCGGCTCCAGCGCCTGGGCGGCCTGGGCGGCCGTGTCGATACGCGTGATGCCCGCTTCGTGGAGCGTCGCGCCGGTCGAGAGGATCACGAAATAAAGAATGATATTGGAGAAGAGCATGCCCACGATCACGTCCCGCCGCGTGCGCGCCAGCTCGCGCCGCGTTGCGCCCCGGCGCTGCCACCAGCGGCGCTTGCCCTCGGCGATCTGCTCCTCGACCTCCTGGTTCGATTGCCAGGTATAGACATAGGCGGAGAGCGACGTGCCGATGCACGCCACGATCATCATCAGAAACTCGCTGTTCCAGCGAATGCGCGGCATGATGGTGGCGCGCAGCACCTCGGCCGGATCGGGCCGGGCGAGAAGAGCCGCGGCGACATAAGCGAACAGGATCAGCGCCAGCCAGCGGAAGATGCGGCGGATCAGCTCGTAGGACCCGAAGAGCTGGAGCAGCACCACGATCATCGCGACGCCGACCACAATCAGCGCGATGGGGATCGGCAGGAGCAGGTTGATCGCCGCGCCCATGCCGCCCAGATTGGCGGCCGCCTCGATGATGTTGCCCAGGCACGCGCCGATCATCAGCGGCCAGAGCAGCAGCGGCGAATAGCGATCGCGAATGGCGGCAAACAGGCCCTTGCCATAGACCCGGCCGATCTTGGCCGAGAGATAGACGACCACATACATCATCGGCAGCAGCACCGGCGCGATCCACAGGAAGGCGAAGCCGAAGAGCGCGCCCGCGCTTGCATAGGTGCCGATGGCAGAGGGATCGTCGTCCGCCGCGCCCGTCACTACGCCTGCCCCCACCACGCGCGCCAGGCCGCGCGGCCGGGGCCGCGGCGGCGGGTCGGGTTGCGACCCATCCGGTTGCGGCGTCATCCGATAAAGGCTTCAAGCGCATCATGGGCCTCGTCGTCGGGCATCTGCACGGGGGGATGCTTGCAGAACCATGCCGCGGCCGGCAGCACCGGGCCGGCCATGCCGCGATCCTTCGCCAGCTTAGCGCAGCGGATCATGTCGATGGCCACGCCGGCGCTGTTGGGGCTGTCCTCCACCGAGAGGCGCAGCTCCAGATGCATGGGAACACCGCCGAAGAGCTGGCCTTCCATGCGCAGGAAGCAGACCTTGTTGTCGTTCTGCCACGCGACATAATCGGACGGGCCGACATGGATGTTCTCATCCGCGATCCGCCGCTGCGCCACGGATTGCACCGCCTCGGTCTTGGAGATCTTCTTGGAGGCGAGGCGCGTGCGGTTGAGCATATTGAGGAAATCGGTGTTGCCGCCGGTGTTGAGCTGATAGGTGCGGTCGAGCTTCACGCCGCGCTTCCTGAAAAGATCGGTGAGCACGCGGTGGACGATGGTGGCGCCGAGCTGGGCCTTGATATCGTCGCCGATCACCGGGACGCCCGCCTGTGCGAAACGCGCGGCCCACGCGGGATCGCTGGCGATGAACACCGGGATGTTGTTGACGAAGGCGACGCCCGCTTCCAGCGCGCATTCGGCGTAGAATTCCGTCGCCTTCTGCGAGCCCACCGGCAGATAGTTCATCAGCACGTCGGCACGCGTCTCGCGCAGCACCGCGACGACATCATCCTTGCTGGGCTCGGGCGCATCGGCAAGCTGGAACGTGCGGTCCTCGGGATAATCGCGCATGTGGTCGGCAATGCCGTCGCGCACGCACCCCATGCGGATCCTGGCGCCCGTGCCCGCGACCGTCTCGCAGAAAACGGCCGTGCAGTTGGGCTTGGCGAAGATGCCTTCGGCAACGTCGCGACCGACCTTGCGCCGGTCCACATCCCACGCCGCCACCACGCGGATGTCGCTGGGCCGATAGCCGGCCAGCTCCTCGTGCATGAGCCCGATGGTATCGTTCGTGCCCTCGCGATAATGGGAGAGGCCCTGCACGAGGGAACTCGCGCAATTGCCGACGCCGGCAATGGCGATGTTGATGCCGTGGCGGTCCGGAGAAAGCATCAGGCGGCACTCCTTTCCGCGGCGAGGCGTTCGTCACGGTCGAAATGGAGGGGAGAAAGCTCGGGCGCGGGCGGCAGCGCATGGGCGGAGCCCGCAGGCGGCGCAAGCGCGGGGCGGACGCCACGGCCCGGCGCATAACGGTCGATCATCCAGGCGCAGAAATCGGCGAACGCCTGCGGTTCGCGCGCGGCGCTGGTATGATGCGGCAGAATGCCGAGATGCGCTGGCGTGAAGCAGAAAGTCACCGTCACGTCAAAATCAGCGAGCGCCGCCATCAGCCGGTCGAACCAGTCGACCGCGCCGGGGCGAAAGCTGTCCGCCCAGGAGAGGCCGGTGCGGATGTGCCGGGTGCCCAGGCGTTTCATCCAGGCGACGGCTTCATCGAGCCGGGGATCGTCGAAATGGAACCACTGCATGAGACCGATCTCGGCGGCGTGGCGGGCATAGACCTCCAGCGCTGGCTTGGGCGTGCCGTCCTCGCGGATCAGGCCCAGATGGAAGTGGCGATAATAAGAGGAGCCCTCCGCCTCCCGGTGCCGGGTCTCCGCGCCCCAGCTCTGCGGCAGATCGAAGAGCGAGTACCAGAAGATACGCTCGGCGCGGCCGCGCAGCAGGTGCGCAGTGCGTTCCAGCCCGAAGACCTGCACTTCCGCGGCGCCGAAGGAACTGACGCCCACTTCCGTCACCCAGACCGGCTTGTCCGTCACCGCCTGGATCTCGGCGATCTTCTCGGGCCAGGCGTCGAGCGGCCAGAGGTTCCAGTCGATGGGAAAGCCGTGCACGGCCACCACGTCCACGGCCTCGAGCGCGCCATGATCGGCCATGCGGCGGAGCCAATGCGGATCGATGGGCGACATGCCGCCGAGCACACGGGGAAGGCCCGGATGGATGGCGTGGATCGCCGCGCCGGCGCGCATGACATGATCGGCAAACAGCGCCCAGTCCGGATCGATCGACGGATCCCAATGCGACTTGTTGTTGGGCTCGTTCCAGATCATCGCCGCTTCGATCACCGCTCATCTCCTCTGGCCGGATAGACCGCGCGGGGACCGAGTCGGGCATAAGGCACCGGCGCCACGCGGCAGAGATAGACCTCGGGCTCGGGATGCGCCTCGATGGCGAAGCCCGCGGCGCGCAGCATGGCCTGGCTGCACGCGGCGTTGGGCGCCCACCAGTTGGTCCAGTCGTGCGCGAACTCGCGCTCGATGAAGTGCAGCCGGGGATAGCCCGGCTCGTCGAAATAAGCCGGCGGCTCGTTGGTGCCGGGCTGGAAAAAGGGATGATCCTCCGGCACGTCGGCAACGCGGTCGGAGCCCTGTTGCATCGTCTGGAACAGCATGAGGTCCCGCGCGACATGCTCGCGGATCAGGTCGAGCGCTAGCAGCGGGTGGCGCAGATGATAGAGCACGCCCATGAAGATCACGAAATCGAACGTCTCATGCAGCGCGGCGACATCGTAGATGGAGAGCTGGCGGAACTCGATGCCCGAAAAGCCGAGCGCCTGAGAGACGAAGCGCGCCTGCGCCAGATAACGGGGATCGCTGTCGATGCCGACCACCCGCTCGGCGCCGCGTCGTTTCATCTCCACCGAATAGAAGCCCGCATTGCAACCGATGTCGAGCACCGACTTGCCGCGCATGTCCTCCGGGATCACGCCGGCAAAGCGCTCGAACTTGAGATTGGGATAGTCGCCCAGGAAATGGTCGGGCGCGGTCATGACACCGTCGCCGAGATCGATATTGTGGAACCAGGGGCCAAGCGCGGAGACACGGGCGCGGAGGGCATCGGAGCGTTTCATTGCGGTGTCGGCCTCCATGAGCGCGCTCAACTCCCTTCTTGCCTGGCGCCACGCGACGCGCCTGACGATGATGAGCCGAAGCGGGTCGGAGCCCCCGCGCAACGTTCGGTTCCACCCCACTGTTCCCCCAGGGCAGCAACAAAGCTCGCTCTTCTTAATCTACTTTAATGACGTGGGTTCGGCCGGGCGGAACCTTCCACCCCCCTGCGCCCTTCCCGGCTCATGACGGATGCGATGCGGACATGGACGGCAGCCATGCGCGAGAGCGACTTCGATGGCGCCTGGGCAATCGCCCGGCAGACGCGCGCCGCGCGCGACCCGGCCACCCGCGACGATCCTTCCCTGCCCTATCATCGCCGCTGGCTGTGGGACGGACGGCCGCTCCACGGGCGCGACGTGCTCGTGCGCTGCTATCACGGGCTCGGCGACACCATCCAGTTCGCCCGCTATCTGCCGCGGCTGGCAGCGCGAACCGCGTCTCTCACGGTCGAGGCGCAGCCCCGCCTGATCCCGCTGCTCGCCACCATGGACGGGGGCGGCACGCTGGTGCCCTTCGACCCCGCCCACCCGCGCAAGGCGGCGTACGATATCGAGATCACCGAGCTGGACGAGGCGTTACGCATTCCGCCCCCGGCGCTCGCCGCACCCTATCTGCGCGCCACGCCGGCCGTCCTGCCTCGGGGCACGGTGGGCCTGTGCCATCGCGCGGGCGACTGGGACACGGAGCGCTCCGTGCCGGCCGCGCATCTGGCGCCGCTCTGCCGGATCGCACCCTGCATCAGCCTCGTGCCGGAGCCGGAAGGTCTAGCCGTGCTCAATCCGCAGGGGTGCCCGTTCGATATCGCCGTGACGGCCTCATTGATCGCCGGCTGCACCCTCGTCATCACGGTGGATACCATGATCGCGCATCTTGCCGGCGCGCTGGGCAAACCGACCTGGCTGTTGCTCAAAGCCGAGCCGGACTGGCGCTGGGACCCGCGCCAGCGCCGCAGTCCCTGGTATCCCACCATGCGCCTTTATGCGCAGCCCCGGCCCGGCGCCTGGCCCCCCGTGATCGAGCGCGTCGCGCGCGATCTCGCCGCGTGGCGCGGCGTCCAGACGGAGCGCCGCGCGCGATGAGCCCCTCAGCATGCCCGTCTGTGCCAGTATCCTGGGGCGAATTGCTCGACAAGCTGACGATCCTGGAGATCAAGCGCGAGCGCATCGCGCGGGCCGACGCGCGCACGCATATCGACCTCGAATATCGTGCCCTGGGCGCGGCGGCCGCATCGGTGCTGGACGTGGACGGTATCACGCCGCTCGTGCGGCAGCTCAAGCGCGTGAACGCGCTGCTCTGGGACATAGAGGACGCCATTCGCGAGCAGGAGGCGCAGGCAGCGTTCGGAACCGTGTTCGTCTGCCTTGCCCGCTGCGTGTACAAGACCAACGACGAACGCGCGGCCCTCAAGCGCCGCATCAACGCGCTGCTGCGCTCGGAGCTGGTGGAAGAAAAGAGCTATGCGGACGGGAGCGGCACGGCAGCACTCCTCAATCCGCAACCGGCGCATTGAGGCCCAGCCGCAGCACACCGGCGGCGATGTGGAAGGGCGTGACCGAGGCCGGCGCGCATTCCAGATGAAGCAGGCGTCCCAGCCCCTCGCCCATTGCCTCGGCCATGAGGCCGCGGATGATGTCGCAATGGGTGACGCACAGCGCCGGCGCCGCCGTGGCGGGGAGCGCGAGCAGATAGGCCCGCGCCCGCGCAATCGCCTCACCCATGGTTTCGCCGCCGGGACAGCCGGCCGTGTTGCGCGCACTGTTCCACCGGTGCCAGTCCTCATCCTCCGCATCGAGCGCATCGAAGCGTCGGCCCGTGAACCGCCCGAAGTCGATCTCGTCAAGCGCGTCCGTCGTTCGTACCGGCAGCCCCAGCCGGCGGGCGAGCGGCGCGATCGTCTCCTGCGCGCGGCGGCGCGGGCTGCAATG
>DASRXY010000071.1:0-7681 GCA_035654035.1 Sphingobium sp.
CGGACCGAGAAGGCGAGCGTGCCGCCCGGCTTGATGGTCCAGGCGGGCGGGGATGGGGGCGCGGCGGACGGAGGCGGCACGGCAGCAGCCTCATTAACCGTTGGGGCCGGATTGGCTGCGGCGTCAGGCGCGGCGGGTTCCGCCACGTCCGTCTCTGACAGCGGCGCTTCCTCCTGCGCGGCCACCGGTTCGCCCCGGTCGCTCGCCGCAATCCCCAACAGCCAGCCGACGGGCACCAGCAAAGCGAGCAGGAGCCAGAGCCCGCGGGCGGGCGCCATGCGTGCCATGAGATTATCCCGGATCAGCCACTGATGGCGGAGCGCGCCGGCCACATGCAGCAGGATGAGGGCAATGCCCAGCCAGCCGAGCAGCGCATGCGAGCCGTGGGCAAAGCCATTCAGGCTCTCCGGCAGGGGCAGGTGGGGCCAGGGTGCCATGCCGAAGAGCAGCGTCGGCACCTTCACCTTATCGGTCGAAACGAGCAGCCAGCCCGTGAGCGGCGCGCCGATCATGAACACATAGAGTCCGAAATGGACGGCCTTGGCCAGCCCGCCGGTAAAGCCCCGTTCCGCGGCGGGTGGCGGCCGGTACCTCAGCCGCCAGAGCAAGCGCAGCAGCGTCAGCAGCAGGACAACGACACCGACCGACTTATGCAGCTGGAACGCAGCAAAGCCACGCAGGCCGAGGTCTTCGAGGCGCAAGCCCAAGGAAAGCTGGAAAGCAAGCGCGAGAGCCAACAGCCAATGAAGGACGATGGCGCCAAGGCTATATCGCTGCTGCACCGATCCTCCCTCGAACGACTTTGGCGATGACCGCCCTATTTTCAGGAAAACGGCTCGCGATATTGCTGAGCGCGGCTTTCCGGCTTCACCAAAAATTGGCACCACGACCGCAACCAAGAGAGCGGCGACGCCAAACCGTTCTCGGCCATTTCTGTCCGAGCCCGGTAAGGTGCCTTACGCGGATGGAGGAAGCAACAGCGGCTTTCGGGCTTCGGCTCGCCGGCTCCTCGTGCCAGCGGCATTGGCCACTTGCCGAAGCTGAAGAGCACCCAACGCATGCTGGACGACCCGCTACGGCTGCATGAGCACACCCAAGGGCCGCCCGCATTCCCGGCGGGCGGCTCGACAGGCAAGCCTCACGCGATGGCGGCCCTCCGAAGCCTTGCCGCCGGTTTCCTCCTGTGGTCGGGCCGCTATGCGACGAACGCCGTTGTGCTCAAGGCGCCCTGTTGGCGTCGGGGAAGCTCGGCGGCTCCTGATAGCCATTCGCTTCCAACCGGAGATCCGGCCGCACGGCGCAGGGCACGCAATCCTTCTGGTAGAGCGGCGGCTCGCGCCCACTCACCGGGTTCACATAGCCGAACCACATCGGCAGGATCGACGGCCATTGCAGAGGAACGCCCGTGCCGCCCTGGAAATGCTCCTCGCGCTTGCCGAGTTCTGTCAGCGGGATATCGGGCGGGAAATTGCCGCCGGAGAAGGTGCGCCGGGGCTTGTTCGGATCGGGCGGCGGCGGATCCTTGGCCTTGGCCCACAGGCCGTCCTTCCAGGAGACCGGGTTGATATAGGGCTCGTCCAGCGTCAGTTCCCAGAGCTTCCAGCTGCCGTTCTCCAGCACATAGCGGTTGTGGTACATGCCGCCCCAGAAGCCCGCACCCAGGAAATCGCCGGTCTTGCTCTCGTGCTTACTGGTGCGCGGCTGGAACAGGCGCATCCGACCATAGGCCGAGCGCCCATCGTCCGACACGAGAGTCACTGGGCCCATCAGCCAGTGATAGGGGATGCCTGGGCGCATCGCCGGGAGCGGACCGCTGATCCGCGCCTTCTGATTTTGCTCGCGGGTGATGTAGTAGCCCGCGAAGGGCGTCATCTTGAAGCCCTTCTCGGCAATGACGCCTGTGAAGCCACGCGCATCGACATCGTCGGCGTACATGCCATAGGCCGCACTCACATTCTCGACACCGTCCCAGGCGGCCGAGCGGGAAAGCCGGCGCCTGGCTTCGGCCAGATCGACGGGCGCCGTGCTGCTGGTGGCAATCGCACCGGTGAGCGGCGTGGCGGCGACGGTCCTGCCCGCGCCAACGGCGGCGACGGCCTTTCCGGTCACCGGATGGGGTGCAATGAAAGCGGGCACGGCGAGCGCGACATTCACCGCGTCGGCCGCCGGCAAAGGCGCGTCGGGCGCATTGGCGCCGACCGGTGCGGGATCGGCAAAGCGGTCCTTGCCCCAGCCCTTGAAGATATCGGTCTTCATGACAGGGAAGCGCCGCAGCTCGCGAATCTTCCAGACGCCCTGTTCCTTGACAAAGCGGTTGCGGAAGACACTGATTTCCCACCAGCCTTTTTCATTATCAGCATCGCCGAGCATCCCGAGTTCGATGCCGCGCGTCCAGGCCTCGTTGCCGCCCGGCGCGATGGTGACGGTCACGGCATATTGCGGCCGGTCGTTGAGGATGCCGTGGGTCAGGCCCGCCGGACCGATGCTGTTCAGCCATTTGCGCACGCCAGCTTTGCCGTGCCACACGCCCTGCCCGCCGACTTCGACCACGCCATCCTCGGCAAACAGATCGGTGACATCGTCCCACATGCGGCGATCGGCATAATAGCCATAAGCCGCTTGGAGATTCCTGACGCGATCCTCATCGTTGAGCCGATCCACGCGCGCCTGAAGCGCCGCGAGCGTCGCCGCCGCTTCGGGCGCCGGGCCAGCGGGCGGCAGGATGGGCATCCCCGCTTCATCGATGGTGTAATGGTAGGGCACGCGCGGCAGGTCGCCGCCGCCCCAATTGGTCCAGCCGGTCTCGTAAGGGCCGTAATATTGCGGGAACCAATGCATGGTGGCGACCTTCCAGACGCCGCCGGTGCGGACATACTCATTCTCGAAATACCCGCCTTCGATCAGCGCCTTGCCACCATGGCCATAATAGATGATCGTTTGCCAGCGGGCCTTGGCGCTGTTGCCATCCGGCGCGACGTTGACGACGGGTGACTCGGTCATGATTGCCGAGAGGCCGTCGGCGGTGACGCCCTCATGGCCGCCGCCATAGCGATTGCGCAGGAACGCCGCGATGGCCGTGGTGCCCTTGGAAATTTCGGCCGGCTTCACCGCGCCATCGAACACGAACTGCCCGTCCGGCGAGAACAGCGTGCCCACCTCCGCCCAAAGCCCGGCCTGCGCATATTGCGAGAAGCTGCGCTGCAAGGTCTTGACCGCACGGACGCTCTCGGTGCGGTCGACATCGCGCGCGAAGGCGTCGAGCGCCGGATCGGCCCAGACCGCAGAGGCCGCGAACAAAGCAAGCGCGGCGCAAATCACCGCGAACGGGCGCAACATGGGCTCTCTCCTCTTCGACTGCCCCACTTCGCGCGTCAGGGCAGCACCTTATCAGAACCCGTGATCTAGCAGCCGGCCGGCGGACGCAACGGTGCTTCCGCTTTGGTCAACCTTTTGTGCCGCCCGAAGCCAGGGCGACGCTAAAGCGCAGGGAAATCCTGCTACCGGCCGAACCTATTGAGCCGGCGCCCAGATCGTGTGGGACTCGATCTCCAGCTTGACGATGGCCTTGCCGGCATCGGCGCGCGCCGCGATTTCCGCTCGTCGGGCCTCATTGGCCTGCCGCTCGGCATAAAGCAGATCCGCAAGGTCGATGGCGCCGAGCTGGTAGCCCTTTTGCGTCCGCTCGCTCGTCGCATCCGCCCTTGTCCGAGCCTCCTGGAGCTGCTCCCAGACGATCAGCCGCGACCGCGCGTTGGAAAGGTCCGCGTCTGCCAGAGCCTGGACATCACGTTCAACGACACCGAGCTCAAGCTGCGCCGAGCTGGCCATGGCCGCCGCCTCGTCCGAAGCGCGGGACCGATGCCGCCCTCCCAGTGGCACGGAGGCGATCAGCCCGACCCCCTTCTCCGCACCACCGCGCTCGCTGAACAGCCGGAAACCGAAGCTTGGATCGGCCATCTGGTCGGCCTTCGCGCGCTGGGCCGTGACGGCTTGGCGCTCCGCCTCCGCCCTGGCCACGCGGATTTCGTAATTGCGCTCGATGACGAGGCCGCGCAGCGCCTCAAAATTCTGCGGCAGGTCCTGAGGGCTCACGATCTCCGGCGCGTTTGCCGGCAGGGGCAAATCGGGAAACTGCGCCGCCAGCTTCACGCGCGCTTCGGCGGCGAGCGCCCTGGATTGGGCGAGTTGCCCCTGGGCAAGGGCCAGCGCCGCCGCGGCCTGATCGATGTCGAGGTCCGAGGCGTCCCGCAAGGCCGCGCGTCGCTTTACGGCGGTAAGGGCGCGCTCAAGATTGGCAACCATGGCCTCATCGTTTCGGGCGAGGGACGACGCCGTCAGCCAGTCATACCAGAGGCCAGCGAGCAGCAAGGCGGTCTGGTGTCTGACATCCTCCATCCTGTTCTCCGCCGTCTCCACGCCAAGCGCGCCCAGCTTGCGATCGAGGCTGGCCTTCCCCGGCAAGCGGAAGGGGCGCATGACGGTGGCGTCGAACTCACTAAACGCCCCTTCATTGTCCACGGTGCGACGGGCATAACTGCCCTGCACCGTCACTTCGTCCGTTCCCACAGCCAGCATCCCGGCCTGCGCCCGCGCGGCCGACAGACGTGCCTCGGCCGCTTTGACCGCGGGATGATTGCCAAGGGCGCTGGCGACAAGTTCGGCCGGCGGCAGATCGACATGCGAGCGGGTCTGGGCGATGGCGGGCCATGTCGAGAAGCCGAGCAGCGCGGCGAATATCAGGGGCTTCACGCAAACCTCCCGGAGGCGATGATGGGCATCAGGCGCCAGCGGACCGGACCCGAGCGCTTGAGGGCACCGATCTGCGCCACGATCTGCGACGCCGCGTCGTCGGCGACACGCACAGTCAGTGAAACCCGCTCCAGACGGCCCGCGACGCGTTCGGCTGCCGTGGCGTCCGAGAAATCGAGGCCGTGGACCGCCTCGTCATGCTGGTCCACGGGCTGACCGGTCGCATCACGAAGGAGCCCGGCGATGGACGCGGCGTCCGGCCGGCTGCAATGGATCGTGAGCAGCACGTCAGCCATCGGTGGCCTCCGCACGGCTCTCGCCAAAGCGCTCGAAAAGGATGGGCAGAAGGACGAGCGTGAGCAGCGTTGAGGTAATGAGGCCGCCGATGACCACGATGGCGAGCGGGCGCTGAATCTCCGAGCCGGGCCCGGTCGCGAAAAGCAGGGGAACGAGGCCGAAGGCGGTGATGCTCGCCGTCATCATCACCGGGCGCAGCCGCCGCTCGGCGCCGAGCCGGACGGCCTGTGCCATCGTCATGTTCTCGGCCCGCAACTGGCGGAAATAGGCGACCAGCACGAGCCCGTTGAGCACCGCAATGCCCAGCAGCGCAATGAACCCGACGGAGGCTGGAACGGACAGATATTCACCGGAAATCCAGAGCGAAACAATGCCTCCCACCATGGCGAAGGGAATGTTGACAAGAATGAGCGTCGCCGCGCGCAACGACCGCAATGTCGCCAGCAACACAAAGAAGATGAGCAGCAGCGCGACGGGAATGACCAGCGTGAGGCGGGCGGACGCGCGCTGCTGGTTCTGGAACTGCCCGCCCCAGACCAGGCGATAGCCTGCGGGCAGAGTGACATCCCTCGCGACCTGTGCCTTGGCTTCATCGACATAGCCGACCAGATCGCGCCCGGAAACGAACGCCTGCACGAGGGCGTAGCGGGAGCCATTTTCGTGATCGAGCTTCACCGGCCCTTCAACGCGCTTGACCCTCGCGAGATCGCTCACGCGCGCCAGTGCGCCCGAGGGCGTGCGCAGCATGAGGTCCACAAACTGCTCCGGGTTGCTGCGCAGCGTTTCATCCCCCTTGATGAGAATGGGCGTGCGCTTCTGCCCCTCGGCGACGAGGCCGGCGTGAAGCCCCTCAAGCTGAGCGCGCATGGCGTCCTGCAGCGTATCGACAGGCATGCCGGCGCGGCCGGCCGCCAGACGGTCGATGGTGATCTCCAGATAGTCGACCTTGTCGTTGGCGACCGTCATGACTTCGGTGGCACCCCGGACGTTCCGCAGGACCCCTTGGATCCGGCCGGCGAGTTCAGCGAGCGTGGTGAGGTCCGGGCCGAAGATCTTGACCGCCAGGTCGCCGCGTGCGCCGGTCAGCATTTCCGAGACACGCATTTCGATCGGCTGGGTGAAACTCGGTTCGATTCCCGGCAGCTTTTCCATGGTCGCGCGGATCGACTCCACAAGGTCGTCCTTGCTGCCCCACCATTCCGAGTGCGGCTTGAGCGACAGGAAACTGTCGGATTCGCTCAGGCCCATGGGATCAAGGCCGATCTCGTCGCTGCCGACCCGCGTCACGATGCCGGTGACTTCGGGCACATTTGCGAGGATCGCGCGCTGCGCGGCGATGTCGCCGGCGACCGAATGCGCCAGGCCGACGCTGGGGAGCTTGGTCGTCTGCATCACGATGGTGCCCTCGTCCATGGACGGCATGAAGGTTTTGCCGACCGCGCCATAAGCGACAACGGCCACGCCAAGGCCCGCAAATGCGAGACCGAAGACCAGTGGCTTCCGCCTGAAAGCTCCCTCAAGCAACTGCCGATAGCGCGGGGTCATTATCCGCATGATCCAGGGCTCGACATGATGCCCCGACCGGAGGCCCAGCGAAGACAGGACGGGCACGAGCGTGAGCGCCAGCAGGAGCGAAGCCGCAAGCGCAAAGACGATGGTGAGGGCAACGGGAGCAAACAGCTTGCCTTCCAGGCCTTCGAGCGAAAGCAGCGGCAGGAAGACGAGCGCGATGATGACGATGCCGGCGGACACCGGGACGATCACATCGCTGGTCGCACGGAAGACGTGATTGAGGCGGGGCTTGCGATCGTCCGGATCCAGCGTGTTAAGCCGCTCGACAATATTCTCCACCACCACCACGGCGCCGTCGACGAGCATGCCGATGGCGATGGCCAGCCCGCCGAGGCTCATCAGATTGGCGGTGAGCCCCACTGCCCTCATGATGAGGAAGGTGACGAGTGCCGCCATCGGCAGCACAAGCGCCACGATGCCCGCCGCGCGCCAATCGGCCAGGAACAGGATCAGGAGGATGACCACGAGGACAGTCCCCTCCAGCAGCGCCTTCTCGACGGTGCCGACGGCCCGCGTGATAAGATCCGAGCGATCGTAAAACACACTGATGTGCGTGCCTTTGGGCAGGGTCTTCTCGATTTCCGCAAGCCGCGCCTTGACGCCTGCGACCACCATCCGGGCATCCGCGCCGCGCAGGGCAATGACGAGCCCTTCCACAGCCTCGCCCTGGCCATCGCGGCTGACGGCGCCATAGCGGGTCAGGCTGCCGATCCCGACCTGCGCGACATCGCCCAGGCGCACGACACGGCTTTGCGCGGCGCGCACGACGAGCGCGCGCAAATCCTCTTCGGACTGGATAGCGCCGACCGCGCGCACGATCAGCGCGTCCTCCCCGTCGGCGAGCCGGCCGGCGCCGTCATTGCGATTGCCGCTCTCGATCGCTTGCCGCAAATCGGCAATCGTCAATCCGGCGGCGCTCAGCGAGACCGGATCGGGCCGCACTTCGAACGCCCTCGCGTGGCCGCCCAGGGCATTCACGTCCGCGACGCCGGGCACTGTGCGCAGGGCCGGGCGGATCGTCCAGTCAAGCAGCGTGCGCTTGTCCTGGAGCGACAGCGGCCCC
>DASRXY010000072.1:0-10593 GCA_035654035.1 Sphingobium sp.
AAAGACGAAATTGGCGCACGAGGGCAGCACCGCAAAGCCGCGCGCTTCCAGCCCCTCCGCCAGCATCGCACGATTGGCGATGATCGTCGCGCGCGTCTGCTGGAAATAGGGCTCATCCTGGAGCGAGGCGATGGCGCCCGCCTGCGCGAGCCGGTCCAGCGGATAGGAATTGAAGCTGTCCTTGACGCGCACCAGTCCCTCAATGAGCGCCGCATCGCCAATGGCATAGCCGACGCGCAATCCCGCCAGCCCGCGCGACTTGGAGAGCGTGCGCACCACCAGCAGATTGGGATGATCGGCAACGAGCGGAATGACGCTCTCCCCGCCAAAATCGACATAGGCTTCGTCGACCACCACCGGCACGTCGGCACGATCGGCGAGCAGCCGCGCAATCTCGCCGCAGCCAATGGCAATGCCGGTCGGCGCATTGGGATTGGGAAAGATGATACCGCCCGCGTCCCGCATATAGTCGTCCACGCGCAATCGCATGGCCTCGTCGAGCGGCACCGTCTCGAAGGCAATGCCGAACAGCCGGCAATAGACGGGATAGAAGCTGTAGGTGATGTCCGGGAAGAGCAGCGGCCGCTCCCGCTTGAGCAGCGCCGCAAAAGCGAAGGCGAGGATCTCGTCCGAACCATTGCCGACAAAGACCTGATCCGCGCTAACACCGTGATAGTCCGCCAGCGCCGTGCGCAGCGCCAGCGACTGCGGATCGGGATAGAGGCGCAGCGTATCCGTCGCCTCGGCACGGATCACCGCGAGCACGCGCGGCGAAGGGCCGACCGGCAGTTCGTTGGTGTTGAGCTTCACCAGCCCCGCCATGCGCGGTTGCTCGCCCGGCACATATGGCGAAAGATCGTGGACGAGGGCGCTCCAGAACTGGCTCATGGTTATGGGTAGGCTTTCAGAACATAGGGTGCGGATTGGCGGACGTCTCGGGCATGGGTTGGATGACATCCCAATGCTCGACGATCTTGCAATCCGCCACGCGAAAAAGATCGACGGCGGCAAAGCCCCGCGTGCCGGGCTGGATTACCGAATGATAATGGACCGCGACATGCGTCTCGTCACCCACGATGCGTTTGATCTCGATCTTCAGGTCCGGATTGGCCGCGAAGACCGGCCCGAGCGCTGCCAACGCCGCGGCGCGGCCGTCCGTCGCCATGGGATTATGCTGCACATAATCCTCGGCTACCCAGTCCAGATAGGCTTTGCGCCAGTCCTTCTCGAGGAAGAAGAGCTGGCTGAACCGCTCGACGATCTGCTTGGCGGTATAGGGGCACGATGCCTCTGCGGCGTGGGAGGGGGCGGAAGGAGCGAGAGCAAGACCCGCTATCAGCGTGCTCCATGCCAGTCGTTTCTTCATCACTGCCCCCAAAAAGGCCGTTTGTGGGTGCGTATCGAAGGGCGCTCCCTTCTTCTTTTCCGCGAAGAAGGAAGAAAGGCCCTTCGATATGTCCCTGCCGCTTCGAGCGCGGCCCGTCAGAACATCGGATGCGCGTTGGCGGACTGGGCCGGAATCGCCTGGATCACGTCCCAATGCTCCTTGATCTTGCAATCTTCGATGCGGAAGATGTCCACCACCGCTGATCCGCGATCCTGCGCGTTCATCTGCAACTTGTTGTGCACCACGGCCAGATCGCCCTCGATGATGACGCGGGCCACGCTGTAGCGCAGCTCCGGCATCGACTTGAAGAAAGGCTCCAGCGAGGCGATGGCGTTGTCGCGCCCATCCTTGGCGATGGGATTGTGCTGGATATAGTCCTCCGCCACCCAATCCGTGAACGCCTTGCGGGCATCGCGCTGCTCGTAGAAGAGCGGCACGAATGCATCCATCACCTGCTTGGTGGTGCAGGCCGCGTCCGCCGCCAGCGCCGGCGAGGCCGCGCCGGCAAGAGCCAGCGCGGTGCTGAGAACGAGGGCCGCCCTCACCATTTCTGCCCCTTGGTCATGAGCTTGGTAAACTCCTCGACCACGAACTTCTGGCCCAGCACGGGATGGGCAAAGCTCATCGCCACTTCGCGGCGGTGCGGCCAGGTCGGGCGATAATTGTCCTCGGTAAGGATGCGATCCGGGCCGATGGGGTTTTCCGGATAGGCCTTCATGGCTGGCTGGAGGTGCGCCGTGGTCTTGGCCCAGCCTTCCTCATAGTCGCCCTGCCACTGCATCATGTAGTTGAGACGCTGGATCTTCCAGACGCCGTCTTCCTTCACATAGTCATTCTCGTAGATACCCGATTCCCAGAATTGCTGGGGCACTTCATTGGGTTTGGTATCCAGCACGTCATTGTGCCAGCCGCCGGCGAGCAGACCCCGGAAACGGCCCTTGGCGGTTTTGCCGTCCTCGGCGATGGTGATGACGTCCTGAAGCTGGAAATGGTCGAGCAGGAAACCGTGGATCGGCCCGCGCTGCCCATTGGTGAACAGGTTCTGGAACCAGGTGCCGTAGAGGCGCATCACGCCTTCGTAGCCGACATATTCGCCTGAGAGGAACACCACGCAGCCATCCTTGGCGAACAGCGCGGCCACCTCTTCGGGGCGGTTATAGTCGATATAATAGCCATAAGCCCATTGCAGGCGGCGAATGGCGTTGATGTCGTCGAGCTCCGTGACCTTCTTTTCCAAGGCCGCAAGGCGCGATTCAACGTCAGACATGGTCGACTCCTCTCTCCTAGATCGCATGATCGCTAACAAAGCCCGAGCACGGGAGCGAGCGGAATCTGCCCCGATAGCTAACTTCCTGCTCTACCGGGCTTTTTTCCTGCCCTGTGGCCGGCGCGCAAGCTATGCGGGCCGCGTGGGACGACTGCGGCGCGGCGGCAGCGCGCGCAGCGCTTCGGTCTGGACGGCGAGGATGTGCGCGGCGCTCTCGAGATAGCGATTGATGACGCATTGCTCCTCCAGCGTGAAGCTATCGCGCAACGCCTCCATATCGCTACGCAGCGCCGCATAAGCCGGCCGCAGCACCGCCTCGGGACCCGCATTGGGTACGGCATGAACGAGCACGCTGCGCCGGTCGGCGGGGTTCTGCTCGCGCCGCACCCAGCCGGCCTTCTCCAGCCGATCGACAATGCCCGTGATAGCGCCGGTGGTGAGGCCACTCTCGCGCGCCAGCTCGCCGGGCGTAACCGTACCCTCGCGCGAGACCACACTGAGACACCGGCTCTCCGCCGCTGTCATGCCCGCGGCCCGTGCCAGCGTCTCGTAGAACAGCGCCACGGCGGTGGCGAGCAGCCGTCCCAGGTCGACGGTGTCCGGTCTCTTGCTGGCCATGCGCGCTGTCTCGTCCCCACGATTAGAAGCTGAATCATTATACGCCTATCCTGTTCTGTATCTCCCCGCCATGGGGCCCGGGACCTTTTCCCCGCACGCGTGTCTCCGCCGCCACGCGTCGGCTTGCACCCCGGGAAATGCTGCTGGGTGCTTGATCGAAGGCGGCGGGCCGCTCTAGCCTCGCGCGACATAAAGGAGAGGACAGAATCATGGACTGGAACGGCAAGGTCGCCTTCATCACCGGAGCGGGCACGGGCATCGGCTTCGGCATCGCGCGCGCCTTCAGCAATGCGGGCATGCGCCTCGCCCTCTCCTATCGCAACGAGGAGCAGCGCAGCCGCTGTACGCAGTGGTTCATGGAGAACCGCCGCGAAGCACCGCTCTGGATCCGCCTCGACGTGACCGATCGCGATGGCTTCGCCAAGGCTGCCGACCAGGTGATGGACCATTTCGGCAAATGCCATGTGCTGGTGAACAATGCCGGCGTCAGCGTCTTCGGACCGACCGACGAGGCGAGCTACGACGATTTCGACTGGATCATGGGTGTGAACTTCGGCGGCGTGGTGAACGGCATCGTCTCCTTCCTGCCCAAGATCAAGCAGACCGGCGAAGGCGGCCATGTGGTCAATGTCGCCTCCATGGCGGCCTATCTCTCCGGGCCGCAGGCGGGCATCTACACCGCCAGCAAGTTCGCCGTGCGGGGGCTCACCGAAAGCCTGCGCTACAATCTGGTGCCCCATGGCATCGGCTGCTCGCTGGTCTGCCCGGCGCTGGTCGCGACCGACGCGGGCCTGAGTGCCCTCAAGCGCCCGGCCGAATTCGCCGGGAGCGGCTTTGCGCCGGTGAACGAAGCGGAGCTGCGCAAGTTCGCCTCCGCCTTCGCCAACGGCATGGACCCGCTGGAAGCTGGCGAGAAGATCCTGCGCGGCATGAGTGAGAACCAGGGCCTCATCTTCACGCACCCGGAATTCGCCGAGGATTTCAAGGACATCTACGAGACTAGCCTTGCCGCCCTGCCCGACGAGGAAGCGCCACCCGAGCGGCTGGAAGTGGAGCGCATGCGCCGCGCCGCCAACAAGGCCGCGCTTGCGGGCGCGAAGATCTCGATCAACGACCTGACCTGAGCCGCAGCGTCCGCGTGGGAGCGAACCAACCCGGAAAGGGGCTCCCATTTCCCGTTTCCAGCGTTACAGGGGCCGGAGACCGCCACCCGGCTCCCCTCCCTCAATCAAACGGTGACATCATCATGGCCGATACGCACAAGCTCGCTCTGACCTCCGACGAGGTGGAAATTCTCGTCGACGCGCTGGAAGCCGATCTCGAAGGTTATCTGGAATCCGCCAAGGAATCGCGGGGCAACAACCGCCGCGCGGAAGTGCAGACCTTCACGGAAGCGGCCGAACGCATCCAGGCGCTGCTCACGCGCGTGCAGGCCCTGCTCGACTGAACGCGCGGCGGGCACGTCCTCTCGGCTGCTCCGCGCCCTCTTGCTTGGTGCCAAGGCGCGTTCCTTAGCCCACGCGCTCTTCCTTGTGCTCCTGCGCATGCAGGAGCACAAGGCGTCGACCGGATCATAGGCTCCTGCCCGCGCCCTATGCCCCCGCGCGCCGATCGAAGGCGTCCCGCGCGGCTTCGACCTGCGCGAGGCTCTGCTCCGCCCAAGTCCATACACCGCAGAAGGCTTCGCCCAGCGTCATCCCCAGCGTCGTCAACCGATACTCCACCCGCGGCGGTACGACCGGATGGACGGTGCGCATCACAAGGCCGTTGCGCTCCATCCGGCGTAGCGTCTGGGTGAGCATCTTCTGGCTGATCCCCGGCACTTTCTCGGCAATCCGCGTGAAGCGCTGCTCACCATGATCGTGCAGCACCTCGATCAGCAGCATGGTCCACTTGTCCGCCACCTGCGCAATCACATCGTTGACGAGCGCCTCCACGCGCGGATCGATCTCGTCATAGCGCTCCGGGCTCCCCCCGGCCGGCTGTACCTGCGTCATCCCACACTCTCTTTTGGGTAAGTATAAATCTTTCTGGTGCCTTCTTCCCTATGGAGAGTTACGGAATAAATCGATGGTCGTCCACATCCCGAACAAGGAGACGACCCATGAAAATGACCGGAAACACAATGCTGATAACCGGCGGCGGATCGGGCATCGGCCGCGAGCTGGCGCAGCGCTTCCATGCGCTGGGCAATCGCGTCATCGTCGCTGGCCGCACCCGCGAGCGCCTGGAGGAGACGATCGGGGGGCGGGACGATATGGAAGCCCTTGTCTTCGACGCCAACGATCCCGCGTCTATCGAGCAACTCGCTGCTGATGCTCTTGCCCGCTTCCCGACCCTCAACGTCCTTATCAACAATGCCGGGATCATGGACCGCGAGACACTCACCGCGCGGGGTGACACCGCTCTCGCCGAGCGGACCTTCACCACCAACGTTCTGGGCCCTATCCGGCTCACCAATGCACTGGTGGAGCATCTACGCGGACAGGCGGACGCCGCCATCGTGAACACGACCTCCGGCCTCGCCTTCGTGCCGCTCGCGGCCGCACCCAGCTACAGCGCCAGCAAGGCGGCCCTGCATAGCTGGACGGTGTCACTGCGCGTGCAGTTACAGGGCGAGGTCGAGGTCATCGAATTGGCGCCGCCGGCGGTGCGCACGGAACTGACGCCCGGCCAGTCGACGCGGGAAGGCTATATGCCGCTCGATGAGTATGCGGCGGAAGTCATGACATTGTTTGCCCAGCAGCCGACGCCCCGCGAAATCCTGGTGGACGCCGTCCACTTCCTGCGCTTCGCCGAGCGCGAGGGGCGTTTCGATGCAGCCGTGCAGGCCGTGAGCGCGCTCTGAAGAGCACGGCGCCCTCCCGCCCCACATGCGAGACAGGAGGGCGCCGGCAGGATTGTCTATGCCGCTTCGTAGGCCGCCATCGGCACCCACCAGCCATGCACCTGCGGGCGCATACGCGTGGGGACCGGTACCTTGGCGACAGGACCGGCGGGCAGATCGCCTGCATTCCAGATCCACAGCGCATGCTCATACTGGTCCGGGCCCAGCTCATGATCGACGACGCCGATCAGCCAGCCCTCATGTCCCGGCTCGCTGGCATCGACATGCACCGTCTCGCTCATGCCGTGCGCGGGCGGCAGGTTGTAGCCGCTGATGGCCCCCGTCTCAAAATCCACGCGCAGCAGCGCCGAGAACATGGCGCCGACCACGCCGCCCATCACCGGCGGCCCCATCGGTTGCGGGTTCATGGAGCAATACCAGCCGCGCTTGTAGGGCCGGCCCTGATCGGCATTGGCGATACGCGGCATGTCGCCGCCCGGGCCAAGCGGCGTTACGTCGATGCCGTCGCCCCCGGAGGTCATGTCCATGGTCCAGCGCTGGAAGCCGCCGCCCATCAGATGCGGAGGCACGTTGATGCCGCTGTCCGCCTGGATATGCGGGAAGGCGATGGTGTCGCTGACATGATGATCCATGTGCACCTTGCCATCCGGTGTCTCGAAGGCGTTCATCATGTGAAAGCTGGAAGCGCCCTTCGGCCCCTTGAACCAGCGCATGTCCTTCACGTCGCCATAACGCGGCATGATGCCGACATGATATTCCAGATCCTGCTGGTGAACCCAGTGCGCGCCCTTGGCCTTGACGCGGTCCAGATCCGCCGTGGTCGGCTGGAGCGGGAAGATGGCGTAATTCTCGGTGACGACGAAATCGTGGACGAGGCTGCAGAATGGCGCCTCGAACCACTGTTCCTTCACCAGCTTACCGTCCTTATCCGTCCACCAATAGGCCATGGTGCTGGAACAGAGGCCATCGGCCTCATAGCCATAGACGAACATTTCCTGCGTCTCGGGATCGATGCGGACATGCGCCGTCATCGTCTGCGACTTGAGCGCACCGCCGAAGTCATAGGCGCCGATCGTCTCCAACGTGTGCGGATCGACCTGATAACCGGGGCCGTCTTCCTTGGTCATGATGAGCTTGCCGGCGTGCCAGACCGGCGTGGTGTTGGAGACCGTGCCCTGAATGTCGAGCGGCAGCGAAGGATCGTTGGTGTACGGGTTGCGGTACCGGCCGAACAGGCGCTTGCCGGCCGCATTCTCCGCCTTCCAGCGCGGCGTTTGCACCCAGCGGATATCGTAATCCACCGTGCCGTCCGCGTGGAACAGGATGCGGCTCACCATGCCGTCGTCCGAAAGCGCCGTGTCCGGAAGGAAGAAAGGCGGGAATTGCGGATCCGGCACGGCGCGGAAGAACGCGCCGACCACGTCCGCCGGGATAGTCCCTTCGCTGGCCGTGAGGCCCTTCAAAGAGACCTCCTGACCAACCGGCTTATTGAGGCCCGTCCAATCGGGCGCGGCGGGGAACGCAGTCATTCGGTTAATCCTCTCTCTTCATGCGGTCTTGTTCGCCGCTTGGGTTCACAGTTCTTCCGGCCAGTATAAGCGCATCGGATTCGCGATCAGCAGCTTGTGCTGCAAGGCAGCGCTCGGCGCGATGCGCGGGATCATGTCGACCAGATGCCCGTCGTCTGGAATGGCGTCCTGCATGTTGGGATGCGGCCAGTCGGTGCCCCAGAGCACGCGGTCCTGATAGTCCGCCACCAGCGGCGCGACAGCATCGGCAAAGGCCTCCCACGGGTCGCCCGAGGGATCGAGCCGGTCCGGACAGGTCGCCTTGAACCAGATGTCTTCGCGCGAATCGAGCAGGCGGCGAAAGGCCTTCATGTCCGCGCCATCCGGACCCTGCGTCACATCGGGCCGGCCCATATGATCGATGACCAGCGGCACGGGAATGGCGTCCATGAACGGGCGCAACTCCTCCAGAATGTCGGCCTCGAAATAGATGACGACATGCCAGCCGGCGGGCAGACGCCTGGCGACGTCGAGGAACTTGTCCTTGGGCGCATCGTCCACCAAGCGCTTCAGGAAATTGAAGCGGATGCCGCGCATGCCGCCTTCGTGCAGCGCATCAAGATCGGCCTCGGAAATCGCCGGATCCACCACCGCGACGCCGCGCGCCTTGCCCTGGCTGGCGGCGATGGCGTGCAGCGTGGCGGCATTATCAGTGCCGTGGCAGCTCGCCTGCACGATCACGTTGCGGGCAAAGCCGAGATGGTCGCGCAGCGCAAAAAGCTTTTCCGGACCAGCATCTTGCGGAAGATATTTGGCTTTCGCACTGAATGGGAACTGCGCCATCGGCCCGAAGACATGGCAATGCGCGTCCACCGCGCCGGCGGGCGGAGTGTAGCGCGGCTTGCTGGGGTTCGAGTGCCAGGAGAGAATGCGGTCGGTCACGATCTTGATCCTAAACTAAACGGCGTTCGCGCTGCGCTTGCTGAAGCACACACCCATTCTTCAAGAACGGAAAGCCTCTTCGTCAAGCACAGCGCGAACGGGATTTCTTCATGAAAGCGTAGGGCTCACCCGAACACCACGCCATCCATCAGCTTGCGCGCCGTGCGCAGCATGCCGGCCTCGACCGGCTGTCCACTCGCATCCACGCTCACCACGCATTCGGTCACGCCGGTGGGGTGCTCGACGCCCAGGGTTTTATCCAGCCCCTCGGGCACCTTCGCCACGGCGGCGGCCGGCGAACCCTCCACGAGACAGGCCGTTGCCACGCTGACCGCCCCGAGCACGCCAATGGAGGCGTGGACGCGATGCGGGATGAGCGAGCGCACGGCAATGGCGCCGCCCTCGCGCGGCGGAGCGACCAGCATCATCTTGGGCACCGATTTCTCAGTGACATCGCCCAGGTTCATCATCGGGCCAACCTTCAGGCGGATCGCCTCCACCTTCGCCTTCATCTCGGCATTGGCGTCCAGCGTCTCGCGGTCTTCATAGCCGGTGATACCCACGTCGCTCGCAGCGATGACCACGCAGGGCATGCCGTTGTCGATCATCGTCACCTTGACGCCGTCAATCTCATCGACGCCGTTGCCGGTGGGCAGCAGCGCGCCGCAGGAGGAGCCGGCGGTGTCGCGGAAGGCCAGTGGGATCGGCGCCGCCGTCCCCGGCACGCCGCTGATCGAGGCTGCGCCCTCATAGGTCACCTTGCCGCCCGGCGTCTGCACGCTCGCCACCGCGACCTGCCCGGTATTCTCCATATAGATCGCGACGCGCGTCACGTCGCCGGTCGGCGTTACCAGCCCGCGTTCGATGGCGAAGGGCCCGATCCCGGCGAGGATATTGCCGCAATTCTGCGCGTCGGTGACGATCGCCTGATCGACGAACACCTGGAGGAAGAGATAGTCGACGTCGACGCCCTCGCGCTCGCTCTTCTTGACTATGCCGACCTTGCTGGTCAGCGGATCGGCGCCGCCCATGCCGTCAATCTGGCGGGGATCGGGGGAGCCCATGACGCGCAGCAGGAAGGCATCGCGCGCCCCCGTGTCGGCAGGCAGGTCGTCAGCGAGGAAATAGCCGCCCTTGGACGTGCCGCCGCGCATCCACATGCAGGGAATGCCGGTATCAGACATCGGCTCTCTCCTTCCCCTCACACATATTTCAGCCCCAGCTTCTCCAGCTTCTCGCGGAAACCGTAGATGTCCATGCCCAGCTCGCCGGCCTCGAACTTCGCGCGCTTGGCGCCCTCATTGGCCTCGCGCGCCTGCGCCTTTTCCAGCACCTTGGCGGCGTCCGCACGGCGCACGACGCACACGCCGTCATCGTCCGCTACGATCACGTCGCCGGGGTTCACGGCCTGGTTGGCGCAGACGATGGGCACGTTCACGTCGCCCAGCGAGCCCTTAATGGTGCCCTGCGCATAGATGGCCTTGGACCAGACGGGAAAGTTCATTTCCTTAAGGTCGCGCACGTCGCGCACGCCGGCATCGATGATGAGGCCCCGGCAGCCACGCGCCTTGGCGGACGTGGCGAGCAGGTCGCCAAAATAGCCGTCCTCGCACGGGCTGGTCGGCGCCAGCACCAGAATGTCGCCTTCCTTGAGTTGCTCGATGGCGACGTGGATCATCCAGTTGTCACCCGGAGGCGCCGAGATGGTGACGGCCGAGCCGGCAATCCGCGCGCCCGAGTAGATGGGGCGCATATGGCTGGCGAGCAGGCCGATGCGGCCCTGCGCCTCGTGCACCGTCGCGACACCACAGGCCGCAAGCCCGTCGATGACAGCAAGGTCCGCCCGCTCGATATTCTGAACGACGACACCAGCCATGGCAGCACTCCCTTATTCCAATTGTCGAAAAATGATTGTCCGATCATGTCCACCCGCGCGCGGGGCGCTTGCAAGCGCGAACTTTGCCGCGACCATAAGCTCGTGCTAAGTCTTGCGCGTCATGCCCGCCCCTGCCCTCTCATCGCC
>DASRXY010000073.1:0-22289 GCA_035654035.1 Sphingobium sp.
CTTCTCTATCTGCCACTCTATGTCGCCGGCGTGCCCGTCGTACGCTCGCTTGTCTGGACCGTCAGCCTGCTCGGCATGCTGCTGGTCTTGTGGCCGGCGCTTATGGCCGCCTTTTAGCGCGCCGCCCGAACGGTTGCCGCCGCACAGTCTCGCCGCGCGAACCAGCGCCGTGGCGCTGCAGGGATGCGTCCCGCCGCCCCGCGAGCTCAGCGCGCGGCCAGCGCCTGCATCATCTCCCATATGGGCGTCACGTCATAGCCGGCCGCGCGCGCCGTCTCGGCAATGGCTTGCACATCGTCGCCGGCGCGCGCGCGGGCCAGGGCCCAAAGCAGCGTGCTGCGCGTGCCCGAGCGGCAATAGCAGAGCGCCAGCCCCTCGCCCTTGTCCGCCAGCGCCGCGTCCAGCGCATCGAGCTGCCAGGGCGCAAAGCCGCCATGGCCCACGGGGATGGCGACATAGGCCATGCCCGCCGCCCGCGCCGCCGCCTCGATGACCGCACCGGGCGTCTGGTCCGGCGCTTCGCCCTCGGGCCGGTTGTTGATGACAAGCGTTGCGCCCTGCGCACGTGCCTGCGCGACGGTCTCGACGTCGATTTGCGGGGCGACGAGGATGTCGCGCGTCAGTTGCTTGAGCATGGCATGCCTTTCTTCCGGACCGGCCCGCCTCCTAGGGACGCGCCGCGCATCCCGCAAGCCACCGCCGTCCGACTCGGCCAGTCCCGGTGATTTTACGCGATATTAACCCTAACGGCCGAGAGTTCCTGCCGCGGCCAGACCGGGCATTCTTCGCCCGGCGTGGACCGCAGGGGACCGACATGCTGAAGATTTCCGCCACGGCCAGCGACCTCTCCACGATTCTGGACCAGGCACCCGATATCGAATGGCTTTCGCTCGACTGTTTCGATACGCTGGTCTGGCGCGCCACGCATGCGCCGCTGGACGTGTTCGCCGATCTGCCCTTCGAAGGCGGCGGCATCGAGCCGCGCCGTTGGGCCGAGCGCCAGGCGCGCATGGAAACCATCGCGATCGAGCAGCGTGCCGAGATTTCCCTCCAGGACATCTATCGCCGGCTGATGCCGCTCGCGACCGAGGCGGAGCGCGAGGCTGCGATCGCCAACGAGCTGCGGCTAGAAGCGCGCCATGCCTATGGCTTCGCCCCGGTGCGCGATCTCATGGTGGAAGCCCGCCGCCGCGGTCTCAAGATCGCCATCGTCTCCGACATGTACCTGCGCGAGGCGGAACTGCGCGCGCATATCGAGACGGCCTGCGGGCCCGAGATCATGACGCTCATCGACCGGGTGTTCGTCTCCAGCGAATATGGCACCGGCAAAGCCGGCGACCTCTTCCTCCACATCATGACCGAACTGGGCCTCTCGCCCGCCAAGATCCTTCATATCGGCGACAATCCCCGGTCCGACCAGGAGCGCCCTTCCGAATTCGGCATCAACACGGTGCTGTTCGAGCAGTTCTCGCCCGTCGTCACTCAACGCCTGCGCATGGAAGCCGCCGCCGCTCGGCTGGCCGGCCGGGGCATGCGCGTTGATCGGCCGATCTACCAGCTCCACCGGCCGCAGCTCGCCCTGCGGACCGAGGCGGACCCAGCCTACGCCATGGGCCATGACGTGCTGGGGCCGATCACCCACGGCTTCGCCACATGGCTGAAGAGCGAGGCGGATGCGATGGAAGCGCGCACCGGCAAGCCGGTCAAGCTGCTCTTCCTGATGCGCGACGGCTATCTGCCGATGCGTGCCTTTGAAGAACTCTATCCCGAGCTGGCCGCCCGCGCGCTGCCGCTGGAGCTGAGCCGCTTCACAGCGCTCGGGTGCAGCTTCACCGATGTCGAAGCCATTGCGCGCTATGTCTCGCCGATCCTGCGCGCCGAGAATCTGCCGACCTGCTGCCGGCAGATGGCCATGACGCCGGACGAGCAGCGCGTGCTGTGCCGGATGGAGCCACGCGATTTCCTCGCCGCCGTGACCGGGCCCTATGCGGCGCGGATCATCGAGCGCTCGCGTGCCTTCGCGGACCGGCTCGTCACCTATCTCGGCCAGCTCGGCGTGGCGCGCGGCGATGCCGTCATGCTCGTCGACATCGGCTATGCCGGCACGGTTCAGAATGTGATCGAGCCGGTGCTGCGCGACCGGCTGGAGCTGGATGTGGCCGGCCGCTACATGGCGCTGCGCCACCTCATCGCCAACCAGTGCGACAAGCGCGGCTACATGGACGCGCGCAACTACGATACCGACCTGCTGACGGCCTGCTGGGAAAATATCGCGGTGATCGAGGGGCTCTTCAACGTGTCCCAAGGCTCGGTGATGGACTATACGCCCGAGGGCGTGCCGGTGCGGGAGGCATCGGGCCGCAAGCAGATCCAGAATATCCAGCGTGACATCGTCCAGCGCGGCTGCCTCGACTTCGTGGCGGCCGAGCGGGAGCAACGCGGCATGCTCCGCCGTCCGGAAGCGGACGATGAGGACAGCCGACGCGATGGCGCGGTGGCAACGCTGCTGCGCTTCCTGTTCCTGCCCCTGCCGTCGGAAATCGAGGTGCTCAGCAACTTCGACTATGAGCGCAATCTCGGCACCGGCGACATGAAACGCTTCCTCGATCTCGACCAAGCCACCGAAGCGCTGCGCCGCTACGGCATCTTCTATACCCGCAACCGCACGCGCCTCTATCTGCCCGGCGAATTGCAGCCGCACGGCACGCATCTCAACCTGTCGCTGCTGGTCTCGCGCCGCTTCAACCTGGGCCTGCGCAAGTCCGATTTCGACGTGGGCGGCATCGAGCTGCCGGTCATGCTGATGGGCGACAGCGGGCATACGCTCACCAAGGTCGACGCTTATCCCACCAATGACGGCTATTATCTGGCGCATGTGCCGGTCGGCGAAGGCAAGTTCATTGCCGGACTCCAGTTCGGCCAGGTTTGGGAATGGGTGCAGATCGACGAGCTGCGCTTCCAGCGCGTGGAAGATCTGGTGGGCGCCAGCTTTGCCGCCGAACCCTATCCTGACGGCATGACCCAGATGGGTCCGGGCCTGTTCCGCTGCGATCCCAATGGGTTCCTGATGGCCCTGCCCCCGGCGAACCATCTCGGCTCGCTGGTGCTGAGCGTGGTCTTCCGCCCCATCACGGCGCGCTCCGGGGCCGTGGCGGCGCAGGTTCAGGCGGCCTGAGCGGGCTTCCGCCGGCCGCCATAGTACTGGACGGCAGGGAGTCGGCGCGGCCCTGAATGGCCGGGTTCGCCTTGCTGTCAGCCAACCGGATGTCGACGCGTCGTCAGGAAGAATGGCCGGACGGAGTGTCGATCTCGACGGCGCCGCTCGCTACGCCCACGCCCATTCCGCTCCCCATGCCCATAGCACCGCCACCGGCGCCGCCTTTGCTGCCGCCCGCGCCGCTCTCGCCCTTGGCGCGTCCGCCGGAGGCGACGGGGCGCGCGGGCCCCTGTGGCGGAATGGCGACATCAGTCGGGATCGGCGCAAGGTCCAGTGCCTCACGAATGAAGGCGCGCAAGGCCACCACCAACGCATCGGTGCGCACGGGCTTGCCGGCAGCCAGTTCGCTGGCAGCGCGGCAGGCGAGACGGACATGCTCCTCGGTGCCCAGCAGGATGATGTCGGAGAGCGCGGCCTCCACCGCGTCGCGAGTACGCCGCGCCCGGTCCGAGCTTTCCACCGCGCCGGTGGTAGCCACGCTTTCCTTGTCCATCACCTCGCCCGCCTCGGCGCGCCGCAGCAGGTCGCGCAAATGGGTGGGATCGGTCGTCAGCGTGCCGGTGAAGGAGCCACCCAGCGCCTTGTAGGCCGCGATCAGCACGCGCAGCCGCTCATTGATCTGGCGGTTCATGCGCTCGCGGCGCTGCTGGATGGTCATCATCATGACCAGCCGGATGCCCATGCCGATCAGCGTGACCAGCGCCAGGCCCAGCAGCGTGGCGGCGAGGCTTTGCCATGACGTGAAATCGAGACCGCGCATGCCCTGCCAACTTCCCGGCCGCATCCGGGTTCCTTTCCCGCTGCTCAGGCAAGGCCCTCGCCCATGCGAAAGGGGCGGGCCGCCTGCGCAACCCGCCCCTTTTCGAAGCGATCTTGGATCGACGAGGAAAGGCGATCAGCCCTCCAGCGTCATCCGCACGAAGTCGACGGTCTGGCGCGTCGCTGCCGCGAATTCCGTCTCGGTCGCCTTGAACGAGCCGAAATGCGCGAACTGATCCGGCGTCATGCCGTCGAACTCATAGGCAGCGCGGAAGCTCGGCAGCTTCAGCAGCTTCTCGATGCTCGCCTTGTTGGGCTCGCGATCGATCGCCTTGGGATCGAAGGGCTCCAGCTCGTCCGCAGCCGCCATCAGGCCAGCGATGTAGCTGGGCGGGCAGGTGTAGACCATGTCGCTGCCGGCATAATCCTGGATGTGGCGGCTCACCGTCTTGCCGGTGCGCTCGTCCTTCTCCACGCGCATCGAGCACTGGAGCATCTTGGACGGGTGATTGTTCTGCTTGCCCCAGTGGTAGGCGCGCTTGAGCACCGCTTCCTCGCCGTCGCGAATCTCGGGCAGAGTCAGCTCGATGCCGCGCGCCTTGGCTTCGGTCTTCCAGTCGGACAGTTCGCCGAGGCGCGCCGACATGTGCGTGATGACCGAGCGCCAGTGGGAGAGATCCACGCCGGCGGCGCGGGCGCGCTGGAGGCCGGCCGTCACGGCCGCCATGCAACGCATATATTGCGGCACAGTGAAGCTGGTCGTGTTGTTGGTCGAGATGCCGCGCGCGGTCAGCTCTTCCAGAACCTCATAGCCCTCCTTCGAGCCCGGCAGCTTGACCATCACATTGGGGCCCTGCGCGGCGATGGTGAGGCCCTGGGCCAGCATCTTCTCGCCGTCGCGCACGAAGCGCGGATCGACCTGGCCGGAGAGCATGCCGTACTTGCCGCCGGACTTGTCGAAGACCGGGCGGATTTCCTCGGCGCCCTTGCGCACCAGATCGAGATAGGTCGTCCAATAGACGCCCTCGACATCCAGCGCCGGATCGGCCTTGGCAATCTCGCGGATGCGCTCGGCCCACATCTGCGGGGCGAGCTTGATGGCCTGGAGCGAGAGCGGCGGATTGGTCGTGACACCGCGGAAGCCCATCTTGCCTTCGGCCTGGATGGTCTCCTGGTCCATGAAGCGCGTGAGCTGGGCGTCCCAGTCGGCTTCCTTGCCCTGCGGGGCCTTGGTCAGGGTTTCCTTGCGCCAGCTTGGGAAGATCAGCGGCGAGCTGTCCCACCAGATTTCGGCGTCGGGGTTCGTTGCGGCGAGCTGTTCGAGCACATTGTCTGTCATAGTGGCCTCCAAATAGTCGCATGGGCTGGAAACGCCAGCCGATTCATCGTTGCGGCGCAGCAAGTCGGGCCCCTGTCACGCTGAGCCGGGGCGTGCCGGCCGGTCAGGCCGGCTGGCGATTGCCCTGCCGGGCGCGGAACCGTCGCGCACCGCCGCCGGGGCGGCCGGCACCCGCGCCGCCCTCCGGCCGCGCACCTTGCCGGCCCTCGCCATGGCGACGCTCCTGCGGCCGGCCGGGGGATCCGGCCGAGTCGGTGTGGCCACTGCGCTGCGATTCGGCGCCACGCCGATCCTGCTGTTGCGCGCCATGGGGACGCGCGGGCCGCTCGGCCCGGCGATCCCGGTTCTGGGCTTCCGCGCCGGCATTGGCCGGACGATCGCGATGGTCCCGGCGGGCGCCTTGCGCGGCGCCATCATCGGGCCGTGCAATCGGGTTCCAGCCCGTCGCCGGGGCGGAGCGCTCATGCCGGCCAGCCGGTGCGCCGCGTCCGCCGCGCTCGCCACCACGCCCACCGCCCTTGCGGTCACGCGGGGAACGGCCCGCGGCCTCGCGCTGGGGCGCGTCGGCTTCCAGCGTCTTGCGCGACGGCAGCGGCAGCCGTGCGGCTTCCTTGGTGAAATCCTCCGGCAGCGGCATCGGCGTCAGTTTGACGCGCGTCAGCCGCTCGATGTCGCGCAGATAGGGCTTCTCGTCGGGCGCCACGAAGCTCATCGAAATGCCGTCCGCGCCAGCACGCGCAGTGCGGCCAATGCGGTGGACATATTGCTCGGGCACATTGGGCAGTTCGAAATTGAAGACGTGGGACACGCCCGGAATGTCGATGCCGCGCGCGGCGATGTCGGTCGCCACCAGCACGGGCACCTCACCCGAGCGGAAGCCCTTGATCGCCGCCGTGCGCTGGCCCTGGCTCTTGTTGCCGTGGATGGCCGCCGCGTCGATGTTCGCGGTCTTGAGGTGCCGCACCACGCGGTCGGCGCCATGCTTGGTGCGCGTGAAGACGAGTGCGCGGTCGATGCTGCCGTCGGCAAAGCCGGCACGCAGCCGCAGCGTCAGCAGCGCCTGCTTCTCGGCCTGGTTCACCGATGTTGCATACTGCTCCACACGCTCGGCGGTGGTCGATTGCGGCGCCACTTCCACGCGCACCGGATCGTTGATGAACTGCCGGCCCAGGTCGGCGATCGCCTTGGGCATGGTCGCGGAGAAGAAAAGGCTCTGCCGTTCCTTGGGCAGCAGCGCGGCGATGCGCTTGAGCGGTGCGATGAAGCCCAGGTCCATCATCTGGTCGGCCTCGTCGAGCACGAAGATCTCGACATGGCGCAGCGTGAGCGCGCGCTGGTCTATCAGGTCGAGCAGGCGGCCCGGCGTCGCGACCAGAATGTCGCAGCCCGGCACCAGCGCGCGGGCCTGCTTACCGGCGGGCACGCCGCCGAACACGCACTGGACCGAGAGATTGAGAAACTTGGCATAGCCGCGCATGTTCTCGGCGATCTGGGCCGCCAGCTCGCGCGTGGGCGAGAGCACCAGCATGCGGCAGGCCGCCGCCTTGCGCGGCTTGGGATCGCCGGCGAGGCGATGGATGGAGGGGAGTGAGAAGGCGGCCGTCTTGCCGGTGCCGGTCTGGGCGATGCCCAGCAGGTCGCGGCCCTCGAGCAGAGCGGGAATGGCCTGGCGCTGGATCGGCGTCGCGTCGGAATAGCCCTTGGCGCCGAGCGCGCGCAGGATGGGCTCGGCAAGGCCGAGCTGCGAGAAATAGGACATGAAAATACTCTCAATAGCGGCCTCGCGCGCACGACGAGGCATGCGCGGAAGCAGGGTTCGTTCGATGCGACCCTGCGTGAAAAAGGAAGCCTACGATGATTCGCGATCGGTCGCCGGGCAGGTCCTGCCCTCGGGCCGACCTCACGCTGCACGGACTGCGTCTGGGGCTGAGCCCCGCGCATCGATCAGCGGCGCATCTAGGGTGCATTGCAGCAATTGGCAAGAGTGCGCGCGCTTTTGCGGCGAGACTGTGACCCGCGCGCACAGGCCCCAGGGGCCGGTTGGAGCGCGGAGGCCGCTCTTCCCCGTCTCACGCCCAGCAAGCCTCTTTCCCCTCCGTTCGTGTCGAGCGAAGTCGAGACACGCGGACGCGGGCGGATGGTTCTCGCCTTCGCTCGAACCGAACGGTGGAAGAGAATGAAAAAGCGCGGCCGGGAAGGCGCTGGGCCCCGTTGCCCTGCCTCCAGGCCCTAAAGCGCCTTTCGATAGATCACATAGCGCTTGTTGACGTGGCTATCGATGGCGTCGGCAATGGCGATCATTCCCTGATTGTCTTCGAGGATCCAGCCGATCTCCCCCCGGCTGGCGCCATAGCGGGCCACCGCATCGCGGCGGATGTATTCGATCATCATGAAGGCAAGCTGGCTCGCCATGCGGCTCGATTGCAGCTTCTGCACCACGCCCATCAGCGGCACGCGCATGGTGCGGCAGCGGGGCCGCCGTAGCCACCACAGCAGCTTGGCCCAGCCGAAGGGGAAGAGCGAGCCGTTCATGCCCTTGAGCGGCTCGTTGAGATTGGGCAGCGTCATCATGAAGGCCACCGGCTCGCCATCCAGCTCGGCAATGCGGATCAGATCCTCGAAGACGATGGGTTTGAGCTGCTTGCCGAAATGCTCCACCTCATGGTCGGTGATCGGCACGAAGCCCCAGTTGTTGCCCCAGGCATCGTTGAGGATGTGCAGGATGATCGCCGCATCCTCGTCGAACCGCGCCTTGTTCACATTGCGGATGCGGATGCGCGGGTTCTTCTCGCCGGATTGGACGATCCGCCGGATGAGCGGCGGGAAATCCTGCGTGATGTCCAGCTCGTAAGTGCTGAGCGTCTTGGCCGGAGCATAGCCCGCCGCTTCGATCCAGCTTTTATATTCCGGCCGATTGTGGCCCATCATCACCGTGGGCTCATGGTCATGGCCCTCAACCAGCAGGCCCGGCTCCTCCCAGATGGAGAGCGAGATGGGGCCGAGCACCTGTGTCATGCCCTGCCCGCGCAGCCAGTCCTCCGCGGTGGCGATCAATGCGGCGGCCACTGCGGCGTCCGTCGCTTCGAACAGGCCGAAATTGCCTGTTCCCGGCCCCATGCCCTGCTCGGCCGGCATCGTAAGGGCCAGCTTGTCGTAATGGGCGCTGATCCGCCCCACCACGGCGCCGCCGCGCCGCGCCAGGAAGTAGCAATGCTCGGCATGTTCGTGGAACGGATTACGGCCCGGCGTCAGCAGACTGCGCACTTCGCTCTTGAGCGGCGGCACCCAGGCCGGATCGTCCTTGTAGATCGCCCACGGCAGATCGATGAAGGCGTCGAGATCGGCCTTGCCGGCGACGGGCGAGACAGTGATGTCGGATGGTGCCAAGCGGGACTCTCCTTGCGCGGCGCGGCGGCAGCGGCCGGGGGATCGCCGCTAGCACCGCCGGCGCGGAGCGTCCACTTTTCGTTGTTCCACCGCCACGGCCGAAAGGATCATTGCCCGTCGCCGCGCACGTGCAGCCGGATCGCGACCCGCACGATCAGCGCCGCCCAGAGGGCGCCCACGATCCAGCCGACCAGCACGTCGGTGGGCCAGTGCACGCCGAGATACAGGCGCGAGAGGCCGATCAGCAGCGTGATCGCAATACCCGTGGCGAGCAGATAGCGCCGCGTCGCGCGCCGGGCCTGCGTGCGTGCGAGCAGCGCCGCCATGCTGAGATAGACGATTGCCGCGTTCATGGCATGGCCGCTCGGAAAGCTCGCCGTCTCCACCGTGACCAGATGCGCGACCACGTCCGGCCGCGCCCGCGCAAAGGCGATCTTGAGCAGGGCGCTCGCCAGGATGCCGAGTGCGATGCCCCCGCCGAGCAGGCCGGCGAGACGCTTCTTCCCGGCGGCGAGCAGGAAACCCGTCGCCAGCAGGATGAGCAAGGTGAGCAGGATATTGTCGCCCAGCGCCGTCATGTCGAGCATCAGCCGGCGCAACCCGTCACGTGCGAGGCCGTCACCTTGCGTTGCCTGCCGCAGCCACAGCAGGAAAGCCCGATCGAACGCGAGCGTATCGCCGCGCACGATGCCGGCGCTGATCTTGAGGAGCAGCAGCAGGACGCCGCTCAGGCCCAGCAGCAGCCACAGCGGCCGCGATTCGGGCGCCGGCGCATCAGGCGTGTCGGGTCGTCGGACAGGGCGGCGCATCGGGCCATCCTGCCATAGCGGGGGCCGCCGGGCCAGCACTGCGCATCCTTGGTCGGCCGACCATCGGAAAACATATTTCGGGTGCCGGCATCTGCCTTGGTCTGGCCGCAATGTGCGCGAATAACCATATTGCTGCCACGATCTGTGCCCAAAGGGCCGCGACAAGGTGAATGGCATGACTGCAATCGACACACTGAACCGGAGCAACGCCGACGCCGGCACGGCCACCACCGGAGCCGCGCTGGGACGCACGCCCGACGACAAGGCGATGCTGCGCGCAGCGGCGGACCTGCCGCGCGACCTGCTGGTGCCACGGGCGGGCATCTACTGGCCGGATTTCCTGGCCTCCGCGCTGGTCGGCTATGTCGCCATGGCCGTAGCCATCCTCTCCGCCAGCCTGCCGGTGACGCTGGCAGCCGGCCTTCTGGCGGTGTTCGCGCTCTATCGCGCCGCCGGCTTCATCCATGAGCTGACGCATCTACGCCCCGGCATGCTGCCGGGCTTCCGCGCGGCGTGGAACCTCATCATCGGCATTCCGCTGCTCATTCCCTCCTTCATGTATGAGGACGTGCATACGCATCACCATGCCAAGACGCGCTACGGCACGGTGGAAGACCCGGAATATCTGCCGCTGGCGCTGATGAAGCCCTGGTCGCTGCCGCTGTTCATCGTGGCGGCGCTGCTGGCGCCCGTCGCGCTGCTCTTCCGCTTCGCGGTGCTGACGCCGCTCAGCCTCGTCATTCCGCCGCTGCGCCGGCAAGTGGTCGCGGCCTATTCGGGCCTTGCGATCAACCCCGCTTATCGCCGCCGCCCGCCCGAGGGCGCCTTCCGCCACATGTGGCTGTGGCAGGAGGCCGGGGCCTCGCTCTGGGCGATCGGCCTCCTCACCGCCAGTGCGCTCTATGGCTGGCGACCGCTGCTGGTGGGCATGGCGATCTTCTCGGGCATTGCCGTGGTCAACCAGTTGCGCACGCTGGTCGCGCACCTCTGGGAGAATGAGGGCGAGCCGATGACGGTGACGGGCCAATATCTCGATTCGGTCAATGTGCCGCCGCCCGACATCTTTTCGCCGCTGTGGGCGCCGGTCGGCCTGCGCTACCATGCCCTGCACCATCTGCTGCCGAGCATGCCCTATCACAGCTATGGCGAGGCGCACCGCCGCCTGGTCACGGCGCTGGGGCTGGAGTCGACCTATATGCAGGCCAGCCACCCCGGCCTCTTCGTACTCGTCGGGCGGATTGCGCGCAGCACGATGGGCCGTCGCTGAGCCGGGCACACCTGTCCGACTGCCACCCAATCTTCGTCATCCCAGCGAAAGCTGGGATGACGCTGGAGTGGGGCATAGTCGGGCGGGAATGACGAGGGGATAAGCCGCGCCACCGCCCCGCACACCCTATTCCTCCGTCGTCACCAGCACGGCTTCGCCAACCAGGAAGAACAGCAAGAGCGGCGCCCACGCGGCCAGCACCGGCGGATAGACGCCGAGATTACCCATCGATAGCGCAAAATTATCGGCCACGAAGAAGGTGAAGCCGAGCCCCATGCCGATCACGGCACGCACGAACAGCTTGCCGGAGCGGGCGATGCCGAAGGCGGCGACGCTGCCCAGCAGCGGCATCAGCAGCGCCGAGAGCGGCCCGGTGATCTTGTGCCAGAGCGCGCCCTCCAGGCTCGCCACCGGCCGCCCCGCCGCCCGCAGCGTGTCGATCGCCTCGCGCAGCCGCCAGAAGGAGAGCGCCTCGGGATCGACGGACGCGAGCGTGAACTGGTCGGGCCGGATGCCGTTGCCGAAGGTGATGGTGCCGAGCGGCCGGCTGGTGCCACTCGCGACGTCAAAGGCCTTCGCGTCGGTCAGCGTCCAGCCCTCGCCATTATAGGTGCCGCGTGGCGCATGGATCACCGAGACGAGGCGGTCGCCATGTCGGTCGTAAATGTCGACCTCGCGCAGCATGACGTCGTCGCCGGTGCCGCTGATCGTGGCCGCGCGCACCAGATCGTCGCCGTCGCGCACCCACACATTGGCCTTGACGCCCTTCTCCTTGGGTAACGGCCCGAATTCTGCATTTTCCCAGCCCGTGAGCGCGGCCGTCGCGCGCACCACCACGCGCTCGTTGAAGGCGAAGCTGATGACGGCCGTGGCCAGGCTCACCACCATGAGCGGCGCCAGAATCTGGTGCGCGGAAAGGCCGCCGGACTTCATCGCCACCACCTCGCTGTTCGCATTGAGGGTGGCGAGCGTGATGAGCGTGCCGAGCAGCACCGAGAAGGGCAGGAAGCGCGAGATGATCTGTGGCAGGCGCAGGCCGACATAGCGCCACAGCTCGGCATCTCCATTGCCGGGATAGGCGAGCACCGCGCCCGCCTCGCTCAGCAGGTCGAGGATCTGGAGCACCATCACCAGCATGGCGAGCATGGCGAGGCAGCGCCACAGGAAGGTGCGGCCGACATAGAGCGCGAGGGCTCGCGACGGGAAGAAATTGGCGAGCATCAGGCCTCACCCTGTCCCGGCTGCGCCTTGCGCTGGCCGAACCGCCCCACGAGGCTCATGACTGCCCGCACCGCGCGCGAGAACCAGCGCTCGATGGCACCGATCGGCTGACCGCCGGGCACATAGGCTGTCTGGTAATACATCCATCCGATCAACGCCGCCGCGAGCACGAAGGGGCCCCATAAGGCGAGGAACGGGTCGATCTTGCCCAGCGAGCCGATCGACTGCGCATATTGGTTGACCTTGTGATAGGTGACGATGAACACGATGGAGAGGAAGACGCCCAGCGCCGATGTGGATCGCTTGGGCGGAATGGCGAAAGCCACGGCTGCCAGCGGCAGCAGGAACATCATCGCTACTTCCACCACACGATAGTTGAAGTTGGCCCAGGCCCGCGCTCGCTCAATGGGCGGCGCCTCGCGATCGAGGCCGGAGAGCAGCAGCTCGTGCAGGTTCAGTTCCACGTCGCCGTCACCGCGCGTGCGGAACGCCTCCAGCTTGGGCAGGTCGATAGGTAGATCATGGCTGGAAAAAGAGAGGATGCGCGGCTGCTTGTAGCTGGGCGCGTCGTGAAGCAGCACGCCGTCGGAGAGGCGCAGCAAAATGGTGTCCGGGTCGTCCGTCGCCAAAAACTGCCCGCGCGCGGCGGTGGCGGCGAGCGACTGGCCGTCCTTGGCCTGCATGCGCACGAAAATGCCGGACAGGCGCCGCCCTTCATCCTCGCTCTTCTCGATGCGGATGGTGAACTGATCGCTCAGATTGTTGAACTCGCCGACCTTCACCGAGAGGAAGAGCGCGCCCGAGCGAATTTCGAAGCGCAGGCGCTCATATTCATATTTGCTGTGCGGCTGGATGTAGCCGACAATGCCCAGGTTCAGCACTGCGAGCACGATGGCGTAGAGATAGGGCACCTTGAGCAGGCGCGTGTAGCTGAGGCCCACGGCGCGAAAGATGTCCAGCTCCGAAGAGAGCGCGATCTTGCGGAAAGCGAGCAGGATGCCGAGCATGAGGCCAATGGGGATGCCCAGGCCCAGATATTCCGGCAGCAGATTGGCGAGCATTCGCCAGACCACGCTCACCGGCCCGCCCTCGGTCGCCACGAAGTCGAACAGCCGACGGATGCGGTCCAGTACCAGCAGCATCGCCGCGATGAACAGGCTGGCGAGCAGCGGCACCGCGATGAGCCGGGCCATATATCGATCCGCTGCAGTCAGCATTGCGTCCAGTTGCCGTTCCCGTTGAGCCGCGGGCCCGCTCCCTGGCGCGTGCCAGGCCCTGCCGCCCAGCCGTTACGGTGCTTGGCAGCCGCCCGCAACCTTTCTGTGCCCGCCGGGTGCGGGCAGCGGGGCGGGCCGGTCGGGACGGGCGCTGGCGCGGAGCGGGGGCCCGGCGTGCTCACAGGGCCGAGGCGGTCGCCTCGGACGGTCGCGCAGGCCCGTCGCCGGATGCGGCGCGCTGGGCCGCTGCGGACGCATCCAGCACCTGCCCGATCGCTTGGCCGAGCTGGGCCACGGTGAAGGGCTTGCGCAGCACCGGCATGCCGGAGAGCTGGGCAGCACGCTCGCCATCGCCCGCATAGCCGGTGACGAACAGGATAGGACGGCCCGCGGTCGCCTCGCCCAGCGCCGCGATCATCTCGGGCCCCGTCATATCCGGCATCAGTACGTCGGAAAGAATAAGCGCGGTGTCCGGATTGCTGGCCAGAAGATCGCCGGCCTTGCGCGGATGGTTACAGGAAATGCCGCGATGGCCGAGCGCCTCCAGCGCACCCAGGGTCGAACGCAGCACGCGCGGATCATCCTCCACCACCAGGATGAGATGCCCCTCGCCTTCCCGCGCCATGTCCTCGGTTTCCAGCTCCTCCTCGGCGGATGCTGAGCGCATCGGCGCGCGGACCTCGGCCGTGCCGGTGCGTGCCTGCTCGCGCGGCAGCAGCATGCGGATGGTGGTGCCCTCGCCCGGCGCCGAGCGCACGTCGATCTCCCCGCCCGCGCCGCGCACGAAACCGAAAATCTGGGCAAGACCCAGGCCCGTGCCCTTGCCGATGGGCTTGGTGGTGAAGAACGGCTCGAAGGCCCGCTCGATCACGTCGGGCGTCATGCCGCAGCCAGTGTCCGTGACGCTGATCGCCACATAGTCACCGGCGGCGCACTGGCCCACTTCCTCGCCGGCGAGTGTCACGCAGCGCGTGGCGATGGTCAGCGTGCCGCGTCCATCCATGGCGTCGCGGGCATTAATCGCGAGATTGAGGATGGCGTTTTCCAGTTGCGCCGGTTCCGTCCACAATTCCCAGCCGCCCGCGTCCAGGTCCAGCTCCACGGCGATGCCGTCATCGGTGGCGCGGGCGATCAGCGCGTGCATGTCCAGCACCAGCGCATCCACATCTACACGGCCCGCCCCCGGCGCGTCCGGCCGCGCAAAGGCGAGCAGCCGCGTGGTGAGCGCGGCGGCGCGGTTCGCGCCTTCCATGGCATTGGCGAGATGCTGGCGCGCCTTGTCGGGATTGCGGCGCAGCGCCCGGCGCGCGAGATCGATGCCGCTTACCACCACCGCCAGCATATTGTTGAAATCATGCGCAATGCCGCCAGTGAGCTTGCCGATGGCTTCCATTTTCTGGAGGTGGCGCAGGCTCTGCTCGGCGCGGGCGCGCTCCTCCATTTCGCGGCGCAACTGGCTGTTGGCGGCTTGCAGTTCCTCGGTACGCTGCCGCACGGCCACTTCGAGCCTGTCTACACGCTGCGCCTCGGTCTCCGCCAACCGACGGACGAAGCGCCGCTCACGGGCCGAGCCATAAGCGAACCACAGCGCCAGCAGCGCCGCCGCCAGCAGCCCCAACCCCACCACCGCATAGCTATCGTTGACCCGGCTGACGCGCGTCTCGGAGCGGTCGACGAGCTTACCGAACGCCGCGAGCTGCGCCTGCTCATGGTCGATGGTGCGCTTGAGCGCCTCGCGCATCCGCGACACCGTCGGCGCCTTGCCGGCGGCATAGAAGCGCCCGAGCGCACCCAGGCGTTGCTTGTAGGTGGTGCGCAGCGCGATGTCGTTGAGCGTGCGGCCACGCTCCTCGATCGCCTCCTTGAGCGCGGAGACATTGGCATGCTGCTCGGGGCTCCGTCGGGTGGCGCGCTGGAGCGCCGCCACTTCGGCCTGAGCCGTGCGCCAGGTCGCCTGGAACTGGAGGCCGGTCTGTTTGTCGAGACTCACCACATAGCGGGCGAGCAGCACCTCGGCATTGGCGATGGTGCCGTCGAGCCGCGTCGCCAGCATCATCACTTCGAAGCTGTGTCGCTGGAGCGCCATGGCGCTGTCGCGTTGCTCGGCGGCGCGATCGGCCAGATAAACGATGAGCGCGAGCGCCACCGCCAGCAGAATCGCGAGAATGAGCGGCACCGTCCGCCACCAGGGCGGCAAGTCGTCCGATCCCTCCAAGGCTTCCGGTCCGGTTGCCATCGTCGTAGTCTAGGCGATGGCCGGCATGGTGGGAAAGCCCCCTGCCGGGCCGGTCAGACAGCTCAGGGCCGATTTGGGGCAGTTCAACCCGGAATCGCCCCGGTCAGGCGCCCTGCGGCGGCGAACATTTCAAGAATCTGCCCCACCTGCGCGCTCGAATGCTCGGCGCACAGCGAGCAGCGCAGCAGATAGGTACCGGCCGGCGTCGCGGGCGGGCGGGCCATGTTCACATAGAGGCCCAGTTCCAGCAGCGCCTGCCACATCGCCACCGCCTGCGTCTGGTCTTCCAGGATCACTGCGATGATCGCGGACTGCGGCCGGTCCGTGCCCAGCTTGAAGCCGAGATCGACCAAGCCCTTGTGCAGCCTTTGGCTGTTTTCCCACAGGTGCGCGCGCTTGTCGGCGGCGTGCATCAGCTTGCGGATGGAGGCGGCGGCAGTGGCGACCACGCTGGGCGGCAGAGAGGCCGTGAACACATAAGGCCGGCAGACCAGCCGCAGCACCTCGAACTTGGGATGATCGGAGACACAGAAGCCACCGACCGTGCCGACCGACTTGGAGAACGTGCCGACCACGAAGTCGATCTCGTCCTCGACACCCAGTTCCTCATAGACGCCCCGGCCATTCTTGCCGAAGAAGCCCATGCCGTGCGCCTCGTCGACGAGGATCATGCAATTGGGGTGCTTGCGGACCGCCGCGACCATCTCGCGCAGCGGCGCGATGTCGCCCAGCATCGAATAGACGCCTTCCAGCACCACCAGCTTCTGCGCCTCGGCCGGCAGGCGGCCCAGCCGCTTGTCGAGATCCTCGACGCTGTTGTGGCGGAAGCGCACGATCTCGGCATTGCCGAGCGCACAGCCGTCATAGATGCTGGCATGGCTGTCGGCATCGAGCACGATATAGTCGCCCTTGCCGGCGAGCGTGGAGATCATGCCCAGATTGGCCTGGTAGCCGGTCGAGAAGACCATGGCGTGCTGCGTGCCGTAAAAGGCCTTGAGCGCGTCCTCGCATTCCTTGTGACCCTGATAGGTGCCGTTGAGCACGCGGCTGCCCGTGGTGCCGGAGCCGAAGGAGTCCAGCGCCTGCTTGCCCGCCGCGATCACGTCCGGGTCGAAGGTCATGCCCATATAATTGTAGGTGCCGAGCAGGATCGTCTCCTTGCCCCTGATGACGGCGAGCGTCGGCGACTTCACTTCGTCCATGACGATGGCGAAGGGATCGCGCACGCCCGTCGCCAGCAGCGCCTCGCGCTCGGCGATCAGCGGGTCGAAGCGGGAGAGGAGGTCCGTCCCGGCCGGGGCGATGCGCATGGAAGTGGCAGTCTGGTCCATCGTGTCGCCCATTGCTTCAGCCTTCCCCGCGCAGCTTGATGACGGCGTCGACGAGCTGACCCACCGTCTCGATCTCGGCCTGCATGTTCATGGTGATGATGATGTCGAACGCATCCTCGATGGCGGCCACGAAGTCCATCACCGTCAGGCTGTCCCACTCCAGGTCGCCCGCAAAAGTCGTGGCGTCGGTGAGGGAAACGCCCTTCTTGTTGAAAGGCTCGATCTGCGCGCTGACGGTATCGAAAACGGCCTGGCGGTCGGACATGGCACGGGCTTCCTGCTTTTGATCGTGGCAACCGGGCGCTCACTCGCGCTCCGGCGCCCTCATGGCAAGCGAATAAGGCGTCAATCGGGCAACAGCGGGCGATTCGCACGCCCGCGCCGCCAGCGTTCGCTAAAGAAAGCCGCGTTCGCGATAAGCCTGCGCCGTCGCGATGAGGCCGTCATCGGTGCCGATGGCGGGCCGCCACAGCGCCTCGGGCACGCGCAGGGCGCCGCGCGCCGTCCAGTCGGGATGGCAGAAATAGGCCGCACGATCGGGCGTCAGCCGCGCGCGACTGCGCCGCACCAGCCGGTCGATGCGCGCGCCCAGCCGCACGAGCGCGGCGGGCATGCTGATTGGAAGCACGGCCTTTCGCCCCACGGCGCGGCCAATGGCGCGCGCCAGCGCCTTGTGTGTCCAGCCGCCATGGCGGCCATCGTCCACCTCGTAGACTTCGCCATGGGTCGAATGGTCTTGCGTGCATGCCAGTGTGACCAGCAGCGCGGCGAGATCGTCGGCGTGGATGATCGAGAGGCGTCCGTCGGGCGGCAGCAGCACGAAGCCGCGCTTCGCCATCTGGAACAGCTCCAGCAGCTCGGCGTCGTGCGGACCATATATGGCGGGCGGGCGCACCATGGTCCAATCGAGCCCGCTGCCGGCAACATGGCGCTCGGCCTCCGCCTTGGACCAGCCATAATCGGAGAGCTGCGGCTCGCGCGCGGCAAGGCTGGAGACGTGGACGAGGCGCGCCACGCCCTTGGCCTTCATCGCGGCGATGAGCGCGGCCGTGCCATGGGAATTGCAGGCCTCGAAGGCGGCGCGGTCGGGCGCATTGACCATGCCAGCGATGTGCATCACCGCGTCCGCGCCGTCGACGAGATGCTCCAGCGCCGCGGGGTCCGCCAGCGTGCCCTGCACCCATTCGATGCCGGGCAGCGCCGGCTGCTCGCGCCGCGCCAGTGCTCGCACCGCAAGACCTTGGGCCTGCGCCTGCGCCAGCACCGCCTTGCCCACGAAGCCGGTGGCGCCAGTGATCGCGAGGCGGCTCACAGCAGCACCATATGGTCGCGGTGGACAATGGCCGCGCGCGGCGTGCCACCGAGTAGCGCGGCGACATCCTCGCTGCGCTTGCCGATGATGCGCTCGGCGTCGTGGCTATCATATTGGGCGAGCCCGCGCGCGATCACGGCGCCGTCCGGCCCTGCAATATCGATGACATCGCCGCGCGCATAGCGTCCCTGCGTGGCTGTGATCCCGGCCGGCAGCAGGCTGCGCCCGCGCCGCAACGCCGCGACGGCGCCAGCATCCACGCTGAGCCGCCCCTTGACGGTGAGGCGGCCCGCCAGCCAGTCCTTGCGCGCGCCGCGCCGGTGATGAGCAAGGAACAGCGTGCCCCGGCCGCTCTCCTGCCAATGGCCAAGCGGCGCCGGCACCCGGCCCGAGGTGATGGCGAGGTGCGCGCCCGCGCCTGTGGCGATCTGCGCGGCCTGAAGCTTGGAGACCATGCCGCCCGACCCCATGCCGGAGGCGGATTCGGCCGAAGCCATGGCGAGAATGGCATCGTCGATCCGCTCGACCTGCGGCACCAGCCGCGCGTCCGGGTCACGGTGCGGATTGGCTGTGTAGAGCCCGTCGATGTCGGAGAGCAGCAGCACCGCGTCGGCCCGCGCTGCCTGGCCGATGCGCGCGGCGAGACGATCATTGTCGCCGAAGCGGATTTCCTCGGTCGCCACGCTGTCATTCTCATTGACGACGGGAATGGCGCCCAAGCCGATCAGCCGGTCGAGCGTGGCGGAGGCGTTGAGATAGCGCCGCCGGTCCTCCAGATCGCCCAGCGTCACCAGCATCTGCGCAGCGGCGATGCCGTGGCCGGCGAGCAGATCCGCCCAGACCTGACTGAGCGCGATCTGGCCGACGGCGGCGGCGGCCTGTGCATCCTCCAGCGTCGCGCGCCCGCCCTTGGGCAGGTCCAGCCGCCGGGCGCCGAGCGCAATGGCACCGGAGGAGACGATGACGATCTGCTGGCCGGCCGCGCGCCGCGCCGCCAGCTCGGCAACGAGGCTCGCCACCCAGTCGCGCCGGACCGCGCCATCTTTCGCAACGAGCAGCGCCGAGCCTACCTTGACGATGAGCCGGCGAATCCGGTCGGGGGGAAAGCCTGTGAGCGTTTCAGTCATGGAACCAGCAATACCCCAGCACCGTTCGCCCCGATCCTGTCGAAGGGCGTGATCTTCTTGTTCAACATGGCGGCAAAGAAAGGAAGGGACTTCGACGGGCTCAGCCCGAGCGGCACAACGGGATCGACGCGTCCGGTCAGATCGGCGACCATGGCTTGGCCGCTTCCTCGGGCGCATCCGCCGCGCCGCTTGCCTCGGCCTGCGCCTCCCCCAGCATCTCGATCACCGCATCCAGCAGCGCCTCCACGCCCTCGCCCGTCGCGCCCGAGATAAGGAAGGGCTTGCCCGCCTTGCGCCGGCGGAACTGCTTGGCGATGTCCTCCATCAGCTCGGGACCGAGCAGATCGCCCTTGTTGAGCGCGAGGACCTGCGGCTTTTCGTCGAGACCGGCGCCATAGGCCTCCAACTCGCCCTGCACGATCTTCCACGCCTTCACCGGATCGTCCCCGGTCGCGTCGACGAGGTGGATGAGCACCCGGCAACGTTCGATATGGCCCAGAAATCGGTCGCCGACGCCCGCGCCTCCCGCCGCGCCCTCGATCAGGCCGGGAATATCCGCGAGGACGAATTCGCGGCCCTTGTGCAGCACCACGCCAAGCTGGGGCCGGGTGGTGGTGAAGGGATAATCCCCCACCTTGGCCTTGGTGTTCGTCACCTGGTTGATGAACGTGGATTTGCCGGCATTGGGCAGGCCAACGAGACCCACGTCCGCCAGCAGCTTGAGGCGCAGCCACACCCACATTTCCTCGCCCGGCCAACCGGTGCCATGCTGGCGCGGGGCGCGGTTGGTGGAGGATTTGTAGCTGGCGTTGCCGCGCCCGCCGTCGCCGCCGCGCAGCAGCACCTGGCGCTGGCCCACGGCCGTGAAGTCGGCGAGGACGGTGCCTTCCTCGTCATCGGCGATCACCTGCGTACCCACCGGCACCTTGATGACCAGATCCGCGCCGCCGGCGCCCGTGCGGTTCTTGCCGGCACCGGGAATCCCGCGTTGCGCCTTGAAATGCTGGGTATAGCGGAAATCGATGAGCGTATTGAGGCCCTGCACCGCCTCGAAGATGATGTCGCCGCCCTTGCCGCCGTCGCCGCCGTCAGGCCCGCCATATTCGATATACTTCTCGCGGCGGAAGCTCACGGCACCGGGGCCGCCCGCGCCGGAGCGAATATAGATCTTGGCCTGATCGAGGAAATGCATGGTCGCGCCTTTACGGGAGGCAGCACGAAAAGGCCAGACGGGGTGAGAGGCCTCGCCGCCCGTGCCGGTGAGGACTTGTGCAGATCAAGCGGCAGGCCCGCTCGCCGCCAGTCGCCCTAGGCCGCTATCCGATGGGTGGCCCGATGGAGAAGCGGGTCGGCGCCGATGTCGGTGCCGATCCCGTGGCAAGCCCAAAAATGCTAACGGCGCCAGCGCGCGAGCGTGATGCCGATCTTCTCCTCCCGCTCGGACAGAGCAAGCTTGACGATCTTCACCGTCACATGCCGCACCTTGTCGTCCTGCAGGAACACCGTGTCGATGATATGGTCCGCCACCGATTCGATCAGCGTGAAATGCTGCCCCTGGGTCAGCGCCTCGCTGGCCGCATGCTTGAGGTCCATATAGTTCTTGGACATGGTGAGCGGCGACTCTGGCGTATAATGATCGGCGCACTCCAGCAGCGCGCGCACGCCGATGCGCAGCGGCTGCGGCAGGTGCGTCTCCTCCGAATAGATGCCGGTGAGGACATCCACTTCCAGATCCTCGATCTCCAGCACCAGCATGTCGTCCATCGGTTGCCGTGCGTCCATGCGTGCCTCGCTGCGGATCATGTCGGTTTCAACTTTGCGCTTTTCATTTAGACGACACGCGCTAAGGCCGCCGCCTCGGGCGCTATTGCCCGCTCGGAAACGGATCGGCAAGCAGTGACTGGGCAGAATGCGATTGCGATCGGCAGGCTGGCGGGGACAGCCGACCCGGCCATTGCCACGCTGCTCGACGCCGCCTTCGGGCCGGATCGGCACGGGCGCACTGCCTATCGCATCCGCCGTGGCATGGCCTGGCTCACCGATCTCTCCTTCGCGGCGCACGACGAAGCGGGCGACCTCGCCGGCGTGCTGCAATGCTGGCCGGTGGCGCTCGCGGGCGCGGACGGCGCGGCAGCGCCGCTCATCATGGTCGGCCCGGTCGCCGTGCGGCCGGACTTGCAACTGCACGGCATCGGCCGGCGCCTGATGGATCATCTCATCGCCGTGGCGGACGCTCTGCCCCCGGCCGAGGCGCTGCCGCTCGTGATGATCGGCGATCCCGATTATTATGGCCGTTTTTGGGGCTTCACCGCGCAGGAGACCGGCGCATGGGAGGTACCGGGCCCGGTCGAGCGGCATCGCCTGCTCGCCCGCGCGCCGGGCATGGCATTGCCGCGCGCCGGCATGCTGGGCCCGCGCCAGCCGACGGACGACGCCTGAACCACCGGCGGCGGCGAGTCCCTTTGCCAAGCGCCCTTCCGCGCCTTAAGGCGAGGGCCATGACTGCCCCTGCTTCCGTCTTGCAAATTGACTGGCCTCGCGCCGGGACGGGCCGGCCATGAGTCTGCGCGATGAGTTGTCGGCCGCGCTGGAGCCTACGCTCGACCAGCCGCAGACGGAGGATGTGTTCCTCTACACCGACCGGCCGCTACCCGCCGGCCCGTTCACGCCGGCGGCCGTCCTCATCGCCATTACCGACCGGCCCCAGCCCGGCATGATTTTCACGCAGCGCCACGCCGGGCTGCGTCAGCATAGCGGGCAGGTCGCCTTCCCCGGCGGCCGACTCGATCCCGGCGATGCCGATGGCGTGGCGGCGGCCCTGCGCGAGGCCGAGGAAGAGATCGCGCTGCCGCCCCGCGTGGTCGACATCGTCGGCCGCTCGGACCTGTTCCGCACCGGCACGGGCTTCGCCATCGAGCCGGTGGTCGGCATCGTGCCGCCGGACCTGCCGCTGCACCCGGCGGCGGGCGAAGTGGAGGCGATCTTCGAGGTGCCACTCGATTTCCTGTTCGATGCGGGCAATCGCGCGCTCAAGTCCATGGATTGGGAAGGCGGCCGGCGTAGCTAT
>DASRXY010000074.1:0-7317 GCA_035654035.1 Sphingobium sp.
CACCGAGGCCGTTCAGCAGCCGGCCCGCATCGCTGGTGTCACGCACGCCCGCCGGGCCGCGCAGCAGGTCGAGCGCCCGGCCAGCCGCCGCCGCATTGCCGCTGCCGCCAAAGGCCGCATAGGCGCTCGGCGTCACCGCCAGGAGCACGGCATTGCTGCGATAGACGACATCAAAGCGCGTGTTCGCCGCCAGACCTTCGCTCGGCTGCTCGAGCCCGGCAAACGATCCTTCGACGCCGCCCTCGGCCGTCACCACCTGGAAGAGCTGGCCCACCTGCGGCGTGAAGCTGTTGGTGGCATCGCCCGTGATGCCGCGCAGCACCGGCTGGATCGTGCCGCCTGCCGTATAGACGCTATCCGCGCCGGTGAGGACGAGCGTGTCGTAGTGACCCGCACCGGTGCCGGCGGTGGTGCCGTCGATGTCGAGCGACAAGGTGCTGCCGGCTGCCTGCGTGACGCTGCCTTCGACAGTGAGGACGCCCGGCGAGTTGCCCGGCGCGATCACGCCGCTCGCCTGCACGTTCCCCACGATCGTGCCGCCGCCGCCGATCCGGCCGTCGGTCTCGACGATCACATTGCCCTCGAACACATTGTTGAAGGACAGCGTGCCCTGCTCGACGCAGGCGCCGATGCTGTTGCTGCTCGCCGCCGCCAGCGTGAGGCGGCCGGTGCCCTTCTTGATGAGGCAGGCGTTGCCGTCGGCCGAGCCGGTCAGCGTCACGTCATGCTCGCCCGTGTCGAAGACGGCGTTGTTGCCCACCACATGCAGCGCCTGACCCACGGTCATGTTGGCGCCGGCCGTGAAGCTGCCATTGTCGTGCAGGGTGATGTCGCCCCCGCCGCCGCCAATGGCCTCCTGCGAGCGCGCCACGACGCGGCCGCCCAGCACGTTGATGGTCACATTGGCATTGCTGCCCGTGAGCGTGAGCGTGCCCGCGCCGATCTTCTCGATATTGCCGCTGCCGGTGATGTTGCCGGCCATCACGATGTCGTGGCCGGCGCTGTCGAACTTGGCGCGGCGCGTGTCGTTGACGTAGATTTCGTGCTCGATGGTGAAGTCGGCCAGCGTCCGCAGCGTCGTATCCTCCTGGATCGAGACGATGCTGCCGGCCTTGCCCAGCGCCGCGTCCGAAGCGAAGGCGAGGACGCCGCCGGCGACGTTGATGCCGTTCTGGCTGTTGGTGCCGGTGAGCGTCAGCGTGCCGCTGCCCGCCTTGGTCAGCGTGCCGGGGCCGGAGAGGTTGCCCGAAAGCGTCACGTCATGCGCGCCGCTGTCGAGGGTCGAGCTGGCGTGGGTGAGCACGATGGCATGGTCGAGCGTCATCGCGCTGCCGGTCTTGAGCGTGGCCGCGCCGATGGTGACGGGGCCGCTGCCGATGGCATCGCTGCCGGCGATGGCGAGCGTGCCGCCGAGCACATCGGTGCCGCCGGTGTAGCTGCCGGGGCCGGAGAGCGTGAGCGTCCCCGCGCCGGTCTTCACCAGCTTGCCGCTGCCGGACATGGCGCCGGCATAGGTGCCGTCGCCGGCCTGAGCGAACTCGACCGTGGCGTTGTTGGTGATGTCGCCCTGGAGCGACGTGGTGTTGCCGACGAGACGGCCTTCGGAGACAGTCGTGCCGCCGGTGTAGCTGTTCGCGCCCGTGAGCGTGAGCGTCCCTGCGCCGGTCTTGGTCAGGGCGCCGTCGCCGGAAATCGCGCCGGTCAACGTGCCATTATAGCCGGCGGTGTCGATCGTGCCGCCCTCCGACAGGAGCGAGAGATCGGTGCTCACGCTCGCCGTGGCCGTGAAGACGAGCGTACCGCCGCCGAACACCGGGTCCACGTCGCCGTTCAGAAGCTCATCGATGGTGCGCGTGCCGACGATATTGTTGGACCCCGTCACCGCGCTGGCGATGTCGGTGCCGAAAATATAGCTGTAGTCGAGCACGATGCTCTCGCCGGAGAGCAGCGCGCCGATGTCGAAGCCGAGGCCGATCGTGTTGTCGCCGTTGCCGATGTTCATGCCGGCAAGATAGGAGGCGGTGTCGCTCGTCCAGCTCGTGACCGCCGAATTATGGGTGATGGCCGAGCTGGTATGGAGGCCGATCACATATTTGGAGACCAGCGCCTCGGCATAGACCAGGTCGGTCTCGGCCACGCCATCGGTGCCGCGGAAGTTGTTGGTCGCGCTGCTGTCACCCGCGGCCGCGACGGCATCGGGATCGATCTGGCGCGAGAAGGCCAGGTCGGTCAGATCCGTCAGCGCCGAGATGGTGGTGCGGATTTCTATCTTCTGGCTGTCGGTATTGAAGAAATAATCGTTGGTGATGGTGAGGAGACCATCGACCGTGCCGGTCCACACCGCGCGATTGTCGTAGGTGGTGCCATTGTAGAGCGCGCCGCTGTAATCGGTGAGCGTCCCGCTGATCGCGGCGCCGGAACTGTTGTTGTTGACCTTGCTGAAGGTCGTTCCGTTGGAGCCGGTGATGACGAAGCCTTCAAATGGCGTACCGGGCGTCAGATAGTCGTAGGAGGGGTTGAAGGTGCCGGTGCCAGTGCCATCATAGAGGACGCCGGGCTTGACGCTGCCGCCGCTGCCCAATGTACCCCGATCGTTGAGGCCGATCTTGATATAATCGCCGGTCAGCACGATCGGGTCCGCCTGTGCGGCGGACGCCAGCATGGTAGAGGAGGCGAGTGCGACCAGCAGCGACTTGCCGGCGTACGAAAAGTGATTCGGACGCATGGCCTTCATGGCGACCCGAATGGCATGCGATGCGGCGTTTGGCACGATTTTCTACCTATCTTCAATGAGTTGATTGATTAAATGTGAGATAGGAATTACCGGCCATCTTCTTAAAAAGCGGTGTAGGTAAGTCGTCGTCTCACCGCATTTTTCATTGCCGGCGGCACTGTGGCGCTCGCGCATCAGGAGGGAGCCGCGCGCCGTTCGATGACGGCGCGCGTTTACCAGATGCCGGGAAGAAGCCCGGTCACGATCTGGCGCATAACGGCGCGATCCTCCGCCCAGGAGGCGACTTCACATGCGGCGCTATGGGGCGTCCGCCCGGGCGGGGCCGATCTCCTTTCCCGGGGGCCGAGCCAGCCCTCCTGCTCCCGCCTTGTCTTGCCGCGTCGGCCCGCTCTACAAGGTGGCCAAGTTCAACCCGATCACAGACGGAACAGCCCATGACCAGCGCCCAGCAAACTGCCTCTGACCTCTCCGGCGAGATCGCGCGTGTTTTCGCCCTGCAGCAGGCGCATCAATGGGATGTGAAGGCGAGCAGCGCCGCGCAGCGCAAGGCCAAGCTGGCGAAGCTCAAGGCCGCGATCGAAGCGCGGGCGGACGAGATCGTTGCGGCGGTGCAGCAGGATACGCGCAAGCCCGAAGCCGAGATTCGCGTCACCGAGGTGCTGAACATCCTCGGCAATATCCAGCTCAACATCGACAGCCTCGAGGAGTGGATGACGCCGACCGAGGTCACGCCCTCCAAGAACCCCAATGACAAGGCGCGGATCGTCTACGAGGCGCGCGGCGTGTGCCTGATCCTGGGCCCGTGGAACTTCCCGCTCGGCCTCACGCTCGGCCCGGTGGCAGCGGCGGTGGCGGCCGGCAATTGCTGCATGGTGAAGCTTACCGATCTGTGCCCGGCGACGGCGCAAGTGGCGGGCAAGATCATCCGCGACGTGTTCGACGAGAAGGAGGTCGCGCTGTTCGAGGGCGATGTGAGCGTCGCCACTGCGCTGCTGGACCTGCCCTTCAACCACATCTTCTTCACCGGCAGCACGCGTGTCGGCAAGATCGTGATGACGGCGGCGGCCAAGCATCTGGCGACCGTCACGCTGGAGTTGGGCGGCAAGTCGCCCGTCATCATCGACGAGGGCGCGAATGTGGATGCGATCGCGGCGGCGCTCGCCGGGGCCAAGCAGTTCAACGGCGGCCAGGCCTGCATCTGCCCGGACTATGTGTTCGTGCGCGAAGAGCAGAAGGACCGGCTGGTCGAGGGTTTCCGCGAGAATGTGACCAAGAACCTCTATGACGAGGCCGGTGCGATCCGGAAGGAGAACATCGCCCAGATCGTCAACAAGGGCAATTTCGACCGCGTGAAGGCGCTGTTCGACGATGCGGTGGAGAAGGGTGCCAAGGTCGCCGTCGGCGGCACGTTCGACGAAGCGGATCTCACCGTTCATCCGACGATGCTGACCGACGTCACGCCGCAGATGAAGATCCTGCAGGAAGAGATTTTCGCGCCGCTGCTGCCGGTGATGACCTACGATGCGCTCGATCAGGCGATTGGCTATATCGAAGCGCGCGACAAGCCGCTGGCGCTCTATGTGTTCAGCGACAACGAAGCCAATGTGCAGAAGGTGCTGGACCGCACCTCGTCTGGCGGCGTGACGGTCAACGGCGTCTTCTCGCATTATCTGGAGAACCGTCTGCCCTTCGGCGGCGTCAACGGCAGCGGCATGGGCAGCTATCACGGCTATTTCGGCTTCAAGGCGTTCAGCCACGAACGCGCGGTGTATCTGCACCAGTAAGGGCGGGCCTCCGCTGCTCATCAAGCGCGCATGCTGCGTGGGGGTGGCGGGGCTTCATTGACTGCTTACCGCAAGCCGCTGCGTGACTGAGCGACTCCGTGCTCCTGCCTGCGCAGGAGCACGGGCTCTTGGACGGCGCCGATCGAACAGAGTGATGTTTCGCGCCCGAAAGCGCGGCGAGGGTCAGGGGCGAGAGGATCGAAAATTCAAGGAAGCGTCCGGTCCCGTTCGCGCCGGACCCGGGCGCCGATCTACCCTAGAACTTGAACTTGGTGCCGACATAGACGGCCTGGCTGTCCTGCGCCTGGTCGGTGAGCGGCACCAGGCGATTTTCCGGCCCGCGATAGCGCACGCCGGCCTGCACATCGAGATTGCGGGTCAGCGCGTAGGAACTGGAGAGGTCCACCGCGTAGCTCTTTTCGCTCGCGAGCGGCGCCCCGCTGGTGGGGGCGGCGGCGGTCCGCTGCCGGCGGGATTCCAACTGGAGATTGGTCGAGAAGCGGTTGGACTTGGCCTTGAGATCGAAGTTGCTGTCTGGAAGTTGGAGCGAATCGACGATGGGCGTCAGGCCGTCTTCATCCTCGCGCGCGGCGGCCGCCCCGTCCGCAAACCGGTTCAGCCCCTTCGCCTTGCCGAGATTATAGGCGACGGGCGCCAGCCCCAGATTGGGCGTGCCGCGTTTGGCCTGGCTTTCGGCCGCGCCGCTATCGTGCGCGCGCACCAGCACGGTGAGCGAGCGTTCGCCATTCAGTGCGCCACTGGCGGGGGTGAAGCGGAAGCCGCGGGTCTGCGCTTCCCGCGCCGCTTCGGCATAGACTTCGGCCAACCGCTGATCGCGCGTGACGGGCGTGAATGAGCCGATGCTGCCCAGCATCTTCAACGAGACCTTGTTGTCCTTGAGGACATCCTGCCCGCTCAGCGCGGCGTTGATCGCGGGCGCTATGGCAAGCGAGAGGGCGAGCCCGCCCGCTCCCGTAATCGCCATCATCAAGCCGCTTGCGCGCACCAAAGCCTCCGACTCCGGCTGAAATCCGATTCATGGACCAGCCGCCCCTTCTATCATGGCCGAGGGACGCAGACCAGTATTTGCGCGGTTTCATGCCGCGTGCGGTCCATTTCCGCAGGGCATGGAGAGGCAAACTGCGGCTTGTGCGGCGCCGCTCGCGCCTTATAGAGGCTCTCTTACAGGGAACGCGCCCGGTCTCTTTCCGGGCAGAAGTTGGATTGGACGTCATGGCCCGTTTTCGCCCCCTTTGCCGCACCGGCGCGCTTACCGCCCTCGTCCTGTGCGTTGCGCTTGCCGGCTGCGCGCGCCACAAGGTGCGCCCCGCTGCGGACCTCGCCGCCTCGCGCGTCACTCAGATCGGCGTGAACAGCTATCTCTGGCGTGCGGCGCTCGATACGCTCTCCTTCATGCCGCTGTTGCAGACCGACAGCGACGGGGGCGTGATCCTCACCGACTGGTTCATCAATCCCAAGGTGCCCGGCGAGCGCATGAAGCTCACCGTCACCATCCTCGATCAGGACCTGCGCGCCGACGCGCTGCGCGTGGCGGCCAGTCGCCAGATCCAGCAGAACGGCGAATGGGTCGACGCGCCCGTGCAGGCCGCGACCACCCAGAAGCTGGAGGACATCATCCTCACCCATGCCCGCGATCTGCGCCGCCGCGCGACCCTGGGCTGAGCCAATATGCGCCGCGCCGTGTCGCGCGCGGCCGGAGAGACGAGAGACGTGAGCGAGAGACGCTTCAATCCCGCGCAGGCGGACGGCCGCTGGCAGGCGGCCTGGGACAACGCGCAGAGCTTCAAGGCCGGCATGCGCCCCGGCGCGCCCAAATCCTATGTGCTGGAGATGTTCCCTTATCCCTCCGGGCGCATCCACATGGGCCATGTGCGCAATTATTCCATGGGCGATGTGCTGGCGCGCTTCCGCCGCATGAAGGGCCATGACGTCCTCCATCCCATGGGTTGGGACGCCTTCGGCATGCCCGCCGAAAATGCGGCGATGGAGAAGAAGGTCCACCCCGGCGACTGGACGCGTTCCAATATCGCTTCCATGAAAGCGCAGCTCAAGCGCCTGGGCTTCGCACTCGACTGGAGCCGCGAGCTGGCGACCTGCGAGCCGGATTATTACGGCCAGGAGCAGGCGCTGTTCCTCGACCTCTATGAAGGCGGTCTCGTCTATCGCAAGGAAAGCGCGGTCAACTGGGACCCGGTCGATATGACGGTGCTCGCCAATGAGCAGGTGATCGACGGGCGCGGCTGGCGCTCGGGCGCGCTGGTGGAGAAGCGCAAGCTCTCCCAGTGGTTCCTGCGCATCACCGACTTTGCCGACGATCTGCTGGACGGGCTGGAGTCGCTCGACCAGTGGCCCGAAAAGGTGCGGCTGATGCAGGAGAACTGGATCGGCAAGAGCGTAGGCATGCAGTTCCGCTTCCGCCTGACGCAGCCGGTGGACGCCATCGATACGCTTGAGGTGTTCTCCACGCGCCCCGACACGCTGTTCGGCGCCAGCTTCGCCGCCATTGCCGCTGATCACCCGATCGCGCTGGCCCTGGCGGAAAAGGACTCGGCGCTCGCCGCCTTCGCCGAGGAGTGCCGCCGCACCGGCACGGCCGCCGCCGAGATCGAAACGCAGGAGAAGAAGGGCTACGACACCGGCCTGTCCGTGGCCCATCCCTTCGACCCGACGTGGACCCTGCCGCTCTTCGTCGCCAATTTCGTGCTGATGGACTATGGCACCGGCGCCGTCTTCGGCTGCCCGGCGCATGACCAGCGCGACCTCGATTTCGCGCGCAAA
>DASRXY010000075.1:0-6184 GCA_035654035.1 Sphingobium sp.
ATTACATTCCAGCGCGTCACCAAGGCTGCCGGCAAGCATCTCTCGCGTCTCGCGCTGGCTCTGCGCGGCGCGGCGGGGGCGCGGCGAGAGCGGCATTGCCCGGCCTGCCGGCGCGATGTCGCGGGCTTTTACCGCTACGGCCATGAGCGCGAATGGGGTTGCCCCAATTGCGGTGCATCGCCACGCGAACGGCTGATGCACGCCCTGCTGGATCTGGACGTGATCGCGCTGCCGCGCGGCGCCGCGATCCTCCACTGCGCGCCGAATGAGCTGAGCCTTGTCGACCGCTTCCGCGCGGCGGCGGGTGCCTATGTGCCGGCCGATTTCGATCCCACGCGCTATCCGCTGCCCGATATTCAGCGGCTCGATCTCATGGCGCTGGACGATGAGGCGCGCTTCGACATTCTCTATGCCAGCCATGTGATGGAGCATGTGCCCGACGACGCGCAAGTGCTGCGCAACATTGCCCGCGCACTCAAGCCCGGCGGCGAGGCATGGCTGATCGTGCCGCTATGGGAAAAGCCGAGTGAGGACGGACCCGCCGACCTCCCGCCGCGCGAGCGCGAACGGCGGTTCGGCCAGTGGGACCATGTGCGCCAATATGGCCGCGACTTCGCCGAGCGCATCCGCACCGCCGGGCTGGAGGTGGAACTGCTCGATACAAGCGGGCTGCCACGTGAGATGGTCCACCGCATGGCGCTGGGCGACACGCTGTTCCGCGCACGTCGGCCGGGCTGATGGAGGAGGCCCGGTGACGAGCCGGCTGGTGTCGCTGGCCGGGCGGCTGGAACGGCGGCGCAGCCTGCTCGGCCTCGCCAAGCTGGCCAATGTCGGCCTTGCCATGCTGTGGGGCTTCGCGGTTACGTTCGTCTTCGTGCGGCTCCTGCCCTTTGCCGAGTTCCGTGCCTTCCTCCTGCTGGTGGCCTTCGCCAATTTCACCATCTCGGCCGAGTTGGGCTTCTCGACCATAATCTATAGCCGTTTGCGCCGGACCACCCTTGCGGGAGAGGGCGACTTCCGGAGCGAGGAAATGGGTGCGCTGCTCCTCTTCATGAGCGGTATCATCGTGCTCGGCGCGCTGCTGATCGCGCTGGCGCTGTGGCGCGGGCTCATTCCCACGCAGCAGCCGTGGCTGTTCCTGGCCTTCTACGCCGCCAGCGCCCTGAATCTCCTGGCGCTGCTGGCGCGGCGGGCACTGGCGGCGCTCGATCATAATCTCTGGTGGGAGATACTGGATTTCTTACGCCGCGTTGCCAGCCTCGCGCTGCTGCTGGCGGCCCTGGCCGGTCTGCCGCTGCTGACCTCCGTGGTGCTTCAGCTTGTCCTCGTGCTGCTGACCATCATCATCGGCCTTGTTACGGTACACCGCGCGCTCGCCATGCCAGCGCGGCACTGGTGGGCCCTGCGCGCGGGCTGGACGCATGTGCGCGCCAATTATCTGGGGGATATCGGGCGCACGAGCGTTCTCACCATGTCGGATATCGCGGCCTATAACGCGCCTTATTTCACCATTGTCGCCATGACGCAGGATCCTCGGCCGCTGCTGCTCTTCGATTTCGTCTTCAAGATGTCGCGCGCGCTCTCGGCAACTGTCCGGGCGCTGGTGGAGACGCTGCTGCCCGCACTGACCCGCCATTTCCATGCCGGGGAAGACCTGCGCTTTCGGACGGAGCTACGGCGCTGCCTGGGGCTCTCGCTGCTCGTCTCGCTGGCACTGTGCGTGTTCCTGCTGGTCGTCGGGCCGCTGCTCTCTTTGCTGCTATTCGATGGCAGAATCGAGTTACAATGGCTTGAAATCCTGCTGATCGATCTGCTGCTGGTCGGCCTCGGGATCATCTGTGTCTCGGTCTATGTGCAGAACGGGTTGGGACGATTTGCGGCACTGGTGCGCCCATCGCTCTGGTTCCTGGCTGGCAGCCTGTTGAGTGTGCCTGTTGCTGCCGCGCTGGGCGCCGTGACGGAGCTCTCCTTCGCCCTGCGGTTTGCGGCCGCCTATGCGCTCGTTCATCTCCTGCTCGCCGCCGTGCACGGCCGGATGCTGGCGCGTCTCGCCCCTGAGGCCGCCCAATGAAGATCGCCCAATGAAGATTGCCATGACCGATCCCTCGCTCTTCACGGGGCGCTACGACGACAGCCTGTGTGCAGCGCTGGCAAGGCGCGGCCATGACGTGCGCCTGCTCGGCCGCCCCCTGCGCGCGACCGATGCCATCGAACCCGTGGGCTATCGCTATGTGCCGCGCTTTTTCCGCATGGGCGAGACCGGCCGCGCGTTGCTGGGCGAGGGGGTGCTGGGTCGCGTGGTGAAGGCGGCGGATTATGGTGTGGACGCGCTGATCGGCGGCTTGCGGGCTTTATCGGGCGAGGTGGTCCATGCGCAGTGGCTGCCGTTCGCCTGGGCTGACGCGCGGCTGCTGGCGCGCCTCGCGCCACGCGCCGCGCTGGTTCACACGGTCCACAACGCCCGGCCCTATCATGGCGATGGCGGCGCGGCCGCGCAGGGCCGGGGCTATACGGGACTGCTGCCGTGTTTCGATGCTCTCATCGTCCATGGGGAGGCAACGCGCGAGGCACTGGCCGGGAAGGGCATAGACATGGCGCGCGTCCATATCGTCCCGCATCCCCCGATGCGTCTTGCGACGGCCATGGCGGCCGATCTCGCCGCGGTGCCGGCAACGCCGCTGCCGCGTGTGCTCTTCTTTGGCACGATCCGGCCCTATAAAGGGCTGGACCTGCTGGTGGCGGCGGCGCTCATGCTCTGGCGCGAAGGCCTCGCCTTCGAGCTGGCTATTGCCGGCAAGCCGTTCATGCCTGCCGGACCGCTGCTGGAGCCCGTTCATATGGCCGGCTTCGGTCAGCGGCTGGTGACGGACCTGGGATTCCTCACCGAGGGGAGGCTGGACGCGCATCTGCGCCGCGCCTCGATCATTGCCTTTCCGTATCGATCGATCGATTCGAGCGGTGCGTTCCTTTCGGCGCTGGACTATGGCGCGGCGATGGTGACAAGCGATGCCGGCATGTTCGGCGATCTGGCAGAGAGCGATGTGGCGCGATTTCCCGCAGGCGATGCGGGGGCGTTGGCCGATGCGCTGCGTCCGCTGATCCACGCGGAGTCGCAGCGGCAGCGCCTCGGCACGGCGGCGCGAGCGCTCGGCGCGCGTCTGGGCGGCTGGGATGAGGGGGCCGCGGCCACCGAACAGGTCTATGCCGAAGCCCGGGCGCGGTTCGCGAGCAGGACAGCCCGCGCATGAGCCAGTTGGCCCGCTATCGCCGCGAACTGCGCGATCGCTGGCTCGCAGTGCGGCTCGGCCTTTTCGGCCGCCAGCATCAATATGGCGAGATCGTCGCCCTGCGCCGCTTCATCGCGCACTTCGGCGTGGACTGCATCATCGACGTGGGCGCCAACACCGGCCAATATGCCACGATGCTGCGGCGGGACGTGGGCTTTGCCGGAACGATCCTGAGCTTCGAGCCCAATCCAGACGTGTTCGCCCAGCTGGAGCGCGCGGCAGCGCAGGACAAGCGCTGGCACGCCTTCAATCTGGCGCTCACCGATCAGGATGGCGAGGCGACGTTCAACATCATGGCGGCGGACCAGTTCAGCTCGTTCAACCGGCCGGGCGAGGGGCTGGAACCGATCTTTGCCGAGCGCAACCGAGTAGAAAAGCAGGTGACCGTCGCCTGCCGCCGGCTTGATACGCTGCTGCCGGAGCTGCCCGCCCTGCGAGAGGCGCGCATGGTGCTGCTCAAGATGGATACGCAGGGCCATGACGCGGCGGTCTGCGCCGGTGCTGGCGCTGTGCTGGCGCGCATGGCTGGCGTGCAGACAGAGTTGGCCGTGCGTCCGCTCTATGCCGGCGCGACCGACTGGCGCGCCATGATTGGGCTGCTGGCCGAGGCCGGTTTTGCCCCCAGTGCCGTCTTCGCCAACAACAAGGGCCATTTCCCGCTGCTGGTGGAAATGGACGGGCTCTTCGTGCGTGCCGATCTCGCGGTCGATGGCAATGTCCCTATCGTCTGAGCGCCCGCCGGCGCGCTGGCGCCCTCGGCTGCTGGCGGTCGCGCTGCTGCTGGGCGCGCTGTGCGTGGGCGGCCTCTGCTATGGCGCCTGGGCCTGGCATATTGCGGGCCGGCCGGTACGTGCGCTCGCCGTCTATTTCTTCGCACGGCAGGATCAAGCCGTGCTCACCGGCTATGCCGCCGTGCTGGCGCTCATGGCAGCGTGGGCGTGGACCCTGCGAAGTCGGCCCTCCGGCGCGCGCCGGGGTGCAGGCGGCGTGTCGATGATCCTGCTTGGTATTCTCGCGGTCGTGCTGCTCGCGCGGTTGGGGCGCGATCTTGTCTTTCACGGTTACAGCCCCTCGCGCGATGAAGTGATGATGGAGCTGGCGGGCGCCTATCTGGCGGAGGGACGCATCGGCTGGCCGATCCCGCCGGACTGGGTCCCCTTCAAGACAGCGCTGATGCCGGAATTCTTCAGCCCCTATGGCGCCGACACCCATTGGACCGCCATCTATCTGCCGGTGCATGCCGCCATTCGCGCGCTGTTCGTGCGGCTGGGCGATGCCGATCTCGCCGCGCCGATCACGCTGGCCGTGGGTCTTCTGGCGCTCTGGCAGATCGCGCGCCGGCTGATGCCAGACCGGCCGGACGCGCAGGCCGTTACAATGGTGATGGCGCTCTCCTCCGTGCAACTCGTGGCAACGGCGATGACGCCCTATGCCATGACCAGCCACTTCGCCTTCAACATGCTGTGGCTGGCGCTGGTGCTGCGCGGCGGCAAGCTGGGGCATGGCCTTGCGGGGCTGGTGGCGTTGCTGGCGGCGGGGCTGCACCAGTGGCATTTCCCGCTGCTCTTCATGGGGCCATTCATCCTGTGGCTGCTGGCCCGGCGGAACTGGCGCGCGGCGCTGTTCCACGGCCTGGTCGCGCTTGCCATGATGGTGCTGAGGGCGCGCCTGTGGCCGATGCTGCTGATCCATGAAGTCGGCCCGCCGCCGCCCTCGGACGCCCACCGCACCAATGGCATTCTCGACAAGCTGGAGAGCCTGTTCGGCCGGCTCGACACCTGGCAGCCGCTGCTCAACGATTCCCGGCTGCTGGCCTGGAACAACCTGCTGCTGCTGCCGCTCACGCTGCTCTCCGCCTTCGCGATCCGCTGGCGCTCATTGTGGCGGACGCCGTCCGTCGTGCTGCCGCTCGCGCTGGCTGTGGCGCTGGGCATGGGATTCGCGCTCTATCAGGGCTATGGCTGGGGCTTCCGCTACATGCATGGGCAGATCGGCGCGCTTTGCCTGCTGGCGGGTCTCGGCTGGGGCGCGGTGACACGCGTCACGGACCGCGCGGCCGGGCGGTTGTTGGCGCTTGGCACGCTGGTTTCGTTGCTCGCCGGCGCGTGGCTGCTGGTCGATACCGAGCGCTATGTGCGCGGCTATGCGCGCACCATGGTGGCGATCCGCGCCGCGCCGGCCGATGTGGTGCTCGTCGACATGCGCGGTGGCTATTACATGACGGATCTGGTGCGCTTCGATGAAGGGCGGCTCGGCCGGCCGGCCGTGATGGCGCTGCAGATGCTGAGCTTCGACCAGATCGACCGGCTCTGTGCCACCCGCCGCGTCGCCATCGCGGACAGCAGCCTGTTCCGCCCGCTGGGCGTCCATCCCGTCCCGCCGGTATTCCAGGGGAGCCGCCAGATCGAGCTGCGCCGCGCTCATCTGCGGGCACGCGGTTGCGGATCGGTGCTGAGGCCGTAGGAACTGGCGTCGCAGGATTTTTGCGTCATGCCGGCGTTCTCTGGGATGATGGAAGGGGCGTTGGTGGACGCTGCTCCCGTGAAGGCAGGAGTCGGGCCAACCAAACCGCGCCATCACCCTGACGCCGTCTGCGTAGCGCGCGTCTCTTCTACGAAGCCGCTGGCTCCACCACCAGTGTTGCGCCATCCACGCCTTTCACCGTCATGCGTGTACCAACCGGGGCATCTGGGCCCGTGGCAGGCCAACTGCTGTCGTCTACCCTCACGCGCCCTTCGCCCTGCACGATGGCGTCGCTCACCGTCACAGTGCGGCCGATGAGCCGGGCGGCGCGATCATTGAGCATCGGGTCGGTGGCAGCCGGGCGGGCGAGATACCACAGGCGCCCACCGCTGACGGAAAGGGCGCTCAACACCGAGAAGACCAGCATCTGGAAG